>JAAVZE010000095.1 GCA_022791495.1 Eubacterium sp. | reverse complement strand
GTATCGCTCATCTCCTGAGCCGTCGGATTCTCTTTGGTCGCCTCATAGGTGACACTGACACCTCCGGCAAGGTCGAGACCTAAACGGATATTTTGGGCACTTCCTCTTTTGCCTGCCCCAATACCTGTATACGCTACCACTCCCATAGCGGCAGTCACAAGCAATATGAGCAAAATCTGAAAGATCCCTTTCGTCTTACTATTCATTGTGAAAATCTCCTTTTCTAAAAATGTACCTAAAAATTATAGCATAAACAAGCATTTACTTCAAGTAAAACTCGATAAACATTGAAAACTGAAAATTTCAACCTTTTTTTGTGACATTTCTCCGTTTCGTTACTTTGCACAGTCTTACTGTGTAATTTTTGTGCAAATTTACTATTTTCTTGTATCACAAAAAGACTGCCTTACGCCAGCCTTTATTTCTTATAGTCCGCTCTTTTTATGTAATCATAGCAACTTCCTTATCAAACAGTTCAGCAGATGTATGAAAACCAAATATCTTTCTAGGATAATGATTTATCCAGTGTTCAATATTGGATATATCTTCGGCTGACTTATTATCAAAATCACTACCCTTTGGAATCTTTCTTCTTACCAGTTTGTTCTGGTTCTCATTTGATCCACGTTCCCAACTGCTGTATGCGTGACAGTAGTAGATGCTTGTCCGCTTGCCACCAAAAATAGATTTTTCCATTTCTTCATTATAAGCAAACTCGCTACCATTATCTACTGTAATGCTTTTAAATACCTTTGGAAACTTATCTTCCCAAAGTACTTCCAAAAAATTCAGTTTTTCTACTACCTCTTTTGCTTCGTGGGTTGGCATTTTAAAAAGAAGCTCTTGCCTTGTTTTCCGTTCTGTAAGAACAAGAAGTGTATTTTTGCTTACTTTCTGTTTCCCGATGACGGTATCCATTTCCCAATGTCCAAACTCTTCCCGGTCTTCTGCCTCTGCGTGGCGTTCGGTTATGCTCTTTCCTGCACTTGCCCTTTTCTGGCGTTTTACTTTATGGTACTTACGTTTTCTCTTCCCCTTTACCGGAAGATCCTTATTCGTCAATTTTAAAAAGACACCTTTATCAATGTAGCTGTATAATGTAGTAACGCATATTTTCGTCTTATATTCCTTATCTCTTCCGGTTGCCTCCAGTTCCCCCAAGACAGCCGAAGGAGAAAAATCGTCATCTGCTATCCGGTTCTCAAGATACTTTGCGTACTCATAGTCCTTCGCTATTTTCAACTGTGTCCCCCGCATTTTTACATTGTCCTGATAATGTTTCTCTGCTAGATCAGCAGAATAACGATACTCTTCCGTATAATCCGAGTTTCGATGAAGATAACGCCCCCGTTTGATTTCATTTGTTACCGTATTTTTGTGGATATGTAAGCGTTTTGCAATTTCTCCTTTTTTGATTCCAGCTCTTAACAACTTTTCAAAAATAAGACGGTCTTCGTAGTTTAGTTGTCGATACCCCTTCATGCGACATGCTCCTTTTCCTACTGTATACATTCCTATAATCTAATACAAAAACTATTTGAACAAATATTGTATCTACATCTTTTTATAGTATATCACACATATTTTTACTATCGCAACTAAAAATAGCTTTTTCCATTTGTCATCACTATTTGTTCGGATGAGCAGCCAGTACAGAACTTAATTCTGTACTGGTGACAATTTCTGAAACGTAAGATAGGCATTTTTCTTTTGCAAAACCTCTTCTTCTGTATAATCTGGAGCAATAAGGGACTTTATATCCGTTTCCGGTATCTGTAATTTCCTCAACTCCTGTATCACATCTTTCCTTGTACTACTGACAAAATCTGAAGAATATACTTCAAACAACGTCATATTGTCATATTCTTGTAGAAATTCATGATACTGCTGCTTCTTTTTCTCTTCCTGTTCCCTGAAACAGACTTCCTGCAAGCGTTCCAGAGAAATATCAGTTCCTTCCACCTTTATCTCCTGATCCAGCTGTCTTCCTAACTGATCCAGGTCCATTTTCATAAAATCTAAAACATCAATGCTATAAATGTCTATATTCTCACCCTTTTCCGTAAGTTTTTTCAGATAATCCATACTTTCCTGATTTACAATCCTGCAAACATCCTTATTATCCAATGAACCCAAATCTGGCTTTTGATAAATACCATAAGATTTTGCGTTCTTATATTCTTCATACTCCCACGGAAACCACTTTTTGTCCCGAAGCGGTTCTTCCCCACGGACGAAAACTATACACTCATCCTGCGGGAGAAGTCTTACCTCATACTCCATCATCAGTTCACGACCAAGCACATCCATATTTTCACTATATGAACCTGACGTACCCCTGCTCTCCCCGCTCGTCTTTTTGTCGATTGTCCACTTGCCTAAAAGTTTCGTTATGTACTCAAAAGTACTTTGTTCATTTCCACCAAGGTAAATAAATGTGTCGCAGTTCCCTACCACACCTTCCCATGCACCATCTTTGAACAGCTGTTTTATCTGTGCAAGGGACTGGAGCATGGGAACACAGTAAATCCCCCTGCTTCGGCAGGTAGCAAGAACTTTATCGAAGTTTGCCGGCATTTTTGTATTCGCAAACTCATCCAGCCAGAACCCCACATCTATTGGCAACCGCCCACCGTATAACCTTGCCTGGTAATACAAATTTTCCAGTAACAGTGTGTAAATCATTCCCGGAACAAAGTTATAAGTTGTATCATTGTCCGGAATAACAATAAATAAGTTAATTTTAGTCCTTCCATCACCGTCACTGCCCGTTCCGATCTCATTTAGTGGAATATCATTTCCTGAAAAAATATTCAAAAGCTCTGGATTATCAAATGGTTGCATTCTTGCATTGACGGTCATGAGAACACTGCGTTTGGTTTCAACAGCACCACTTCTGAATCTCTTATAAGATTTCACTGCTGGATGGTCGGGCTGCCTGGCTTCCAACGCTGATATTCGTTTATCCAGCGCAGTAGGTATGTCTGCGGACTTTATCTCTGCTTCCTCCAGTAAATATAACACTGAACGCATATCTTTTTCCAGACGAATCGACTTACCTCTTTCATTTACAAATGTTTGTGGACATTGTAGCCAGACATAAAAGAAAATACTCTCTAAAAATACAATTTCAGCTTTTTCCCAAAATGGGTCGGCAGTTGAATTTTGAATATTTTCACTGTTCGTATTCTGGATCAGGTTGGAAATCAGCTTACTGACATCCATCTGGGTTCGTAAGAATAAAAATGGATTGATTCGCATGCTCTTCTCCATTTCACAAAGATTAATAACACAAACAATTGTGTCTTTTTGCTTTGTCAAAAACGTTCCCAACTCTTCCAACAAACTTCCTTTTGGATCAGTATATACGTTAGAACCGTGACCCCGCAGTAGATTTGGTGTCAGAAAAAAAGAAGTTTTCCCTGCCCCAGAACCACCAACCACAAATATATTTCCATTCCGGAGTGTAGATTCATCATACCTGAAACGTATATTTCTGGACAACACCTTGTTATCTCCTTCTGTCTCCGTTGCGTATTTCGCATTAAATGCAGGTATGCTTCCCCACTTGGCAGCACCATACTCTTGTCCGTGCATAAGCGTATTATTCATTTTTAAATATTGCGTGAACACAAATATTGCCCATAACAGCAATGCTGAAAGAACAATCCCCATACTTTTCTCGTTATAGCACTGTAAAGGATGCCTCAAACACCACTCATACGTTTCGATCATGTTATCCAGTTTGATTTCACTCATAAGCAATCCACTGGCACAGAAAGATATATATAACCATACCGGAAGAAAAATTAAACAGATAATTAGAAAATTCCGCAATCTTAACCTCCGGATATCCATAATACTCCTTACTACTTTACTCATATTTTCTTCCCTCCTTGTATCGGATTTTGCGGAATATTCTCTTTTACCAGTTCCACACTTTTCCGCAACACTCCATCTTCATTAGCAACTGTTTTCTTATCTACAAAACTTTTAGCGATTTCCTCATTGTTCATCAGAATATCCGATTTTCGCTTTCCGCTTTTTATATCGTGAAGAGAAATCTCCATTTTCCCCTCCTTATCAAGAAAAATCTGTGCCTGTTTTCCATCTTCACTTATTATCGCGTCCCTTTTGGAAATCGAAAATAAACGGGCAGTTTCTCCCTTCTGCTCCACCGGCCCCTCTTCTGGAAGTTTTACAATATATAAACCCGGACTTTCTGCCACAAGTTGTTTCTCCAGATTAATGGTAACCGGAAAATAATTATTTTTACCCGCCTTTTCTTTTATGGCTTCCCGGTACATAACCGTTTCTATTGTTTTTTCTGCCTCACTTTTCATCTCTAGTCTTAGTGGTTCCTCTTGGCTGTTTGGAACGGAACCTTTACTCTTTTCCTGTTGCAGAGTTTTCTCTTGTTCCTTATTTTTTTGTATAGATTCATAATGGCTCCAGGTCTTTTCCTTTAATTCTTGTTCAATAAAATCCCACTGCTCACCGCTAAAAGATTTATTTTTTCCGTTATCATTGAAAATCTTACTTTGCAGACTGACCAGTTCAAAATCCGCTCCATCCTTGGGATTGCATATCCGGAAAGTTCCAGCAATTTCTGTTCCATCCAGTTCCGCTGTAAAATGTAAATATTGGTCATCATCAATTTTTTGATGAATCAGTTTCAGACCTTTTTTCCCATTTTCTTTACTTTCCTGCTGCAAAACGACATCTTCTTTTTCTGTATAAGATCGTTTATATGAAGTATTCTGCTGAAAGTCATGCCCACCTTTCGCTTTTTTATATTCCTGACGGGAAGTAGCATTTTCTTTCTCAGCATAAGATCGTTTATACGAAGTATTCTGCCAAAAGTCATGTCCACTTTTCGTCTCTTCTTTATCTTTAAATTTTTTGCTGTTTGTTTTGTTGGTATCCTTTACATCAGGCTCTTTTTCTTTCGCAACTTCTGGTTCAGACGCATTATGTACTTTATCTCTTTCCGGGCGATTCTTTTCGTCTGCATTTTGCTGTTTTTTCTTCTCGTTTGGTTCAGTCATTTCTTTTTCTGGGGAAGGCTTCTTTTTGGACTCCTTCCCCATATTAAAATCCGGTAGAATCTCCGTCGCATCTAGTCTTGTTCGTTCAGACATTTTCCTATACTTTGCAACCACTTTATTATAATTTCCCTTGATATTTTTAGCTGCTGGATCATCTTTTCGTAAGTGGGTATAGATAACCTTTCTGTCATCAAACAGAAGACAATCTTCTTTTTTTACTGTCATCGTCTGCTTATGTTTTGTTCCCGGTACATAGCAGAGATAACTGTCTTTATCTTCTCTCATTAATAATGTTTCAATATCAATGCTGATCGGAACATAATTATCATCTTTGTTACGCTCACGTATCTTCTGCAAAAGATTCATTTGTGTTTCCTGCTGATACCCCTTTTCCGCCAGTTCGTTTAATACCTGCTGTGCTTTTTCATCTCCCATTCTCACATATTGCTCCAGATTGATTTCTGCCGCTTCCACTTCCAGCTTATCTTTATAATATTCCACTACTGTCTTAATCCGGTCAGCGTCCGGCGGGTTATAGGCGATCTGGGTATATCCGTCACCAAGGTTTAAGTCCGGCAATTCAGCAAACGAAACATTTAATTTTTTCAGTCTGTCATAAAAGCCGATAAGCGATTTTTCATCTTCAAACGGTATGTTTAATATGTCATACTGACCGCCCGTCAGCTTTTCCAAATCTTTTACCAGCATTGTGTCATGTGTTCCAGTACTGGCATAATGGAGTTTCATTTTTAGCTGCATCCGTTTTAAATCAATTAAATCGGCACCCTTTGATACTCCTTTTGCTGATAAACGGATTCCCTTCATCAACCCGGATAATCCCCTTCCGGTCAGTTCCAGTACCTGCACCATAGTTTGTACTTCTTCACTCATACGTCATCCTCGCTTTCTATCTCTCATATGATTCCTTTTGCCAAACAATCCTTTTCTTGTTTTATCCGGTTTCCACCACGATATGTATTTATCCATCTGTGCCGGTGAAATGTCAGGAGACGCAAATGCTAAGATTTCTTCCTCCGGCATCCGAAGCTTTACCGCCTTGTCCAACTTCTCTAACTGCAAAGGAGTAAATGTTCTGCCATCGAGCATTCTCTTTCGCAAAATGCTATAGTCGGATCTCTTTTTCACATCACTGGTTTTGTCATTCTGGATTTCTTTTTCATTCTTCAAAAAATCTCTCTCCGTTGTCAGTGATTCCACAGATTTTTGAAGGGAACTGTTTTCGCTTTCCAATCTATGATTTGATTCTTTTAGAGCATCGAGTATTGCTTTTACTTCTTCCAGTTCCTTTTCGGTCTTTATCTGATCTTGCCCGGATTTCTCCATCATAGATTCTGTTTCTGCAATGTATGCCTGGTGATTCTTCTCCAGTCGTGCAACTTCCTTCTTCAGATATGCGTTTTCATCTTTTAGAAGAGCAAGTTCTTCACCGTTTGCAGTATTTTTTTTCCGCTAGTTTCCGGCTTTTTTCTTCCAGTTCCTTAAATTTTTTCTGCTGTTTTTTTGTGAGCTGGCTATTTAAAAGTTCTTCCGGATGCTCCGGCAGTTCTTCTGGCACAACATCCAGCGGAATATCCAGCAGCAGACACAGCCTCATCAGGTCACATCTATAAATGCTTTTCATTTCTGCCATATACTGTTCGATCTGTCCCAGTGGCATGTGATAAAAAATACCCAGGCATAAAAACAGAGATTCAACGCTTCCTTTTTCAATCTGGTATTTTTTTGCTAACTGGTGATAGATTTTACTTTGTTCGTCCGTCATGTGATTTCTCCTTTCTGGAAATCAGGGATTCTTGCTGATCCAGTTCTGCAATCTCCTGATCGGATATTTCCTTTTCACTTTTTTTCGGAACATCCTGCTTTTTCATCTTTTTTAATTCCGACAGCTCCGTTTTCCATCGTTTGATCTGATCTGCCACATCTGCTTCCCTTTCTGCTGGTATCGTACCACTGGAAAGACGATGTTCGGTAAAGGTAATCTGTTTCTGCAGTTCAAATATTGTTTCTGACAGATTATGTTCTGAACGAATATTATGCTTATACAGTTCACCTACTTCGTTCATCATGTGATGGATGGCACGGACACTTTGTTCATGCTCTTTAAGCGTTGTCCCGGTTCGGTGATACAATCTTCTTGCCGACAACATCCTTCTTACAAAATACTGCTGATAAGAAGAAAGGTTTTTATAAGGAATATACGCCCGGCGAAAATATCCATCCCTAAAAAAATCTTTGCCCTGGCGAAATATTACGCAAAAGATTTCTCTGTTTTCCTCCCTTTGCTGTGTATTCATTTTGTGATCGGAATTATCACTTTTTGCCTCCAAAACGTTCTTTGGCTTTAAAAGACACTCCATGATCTTCCGTTCAATGTCTTCTGGCATGTAGCCAGGAGACAGCCTGTACGACCGAACCGCTTTTCCCTTCCCTGGCGGTTTTAATGATAAGTAAACACCATAATCCTTTGATACTCCTTCCCGAACGGAATAATGAAAATCACGCTGCAACCGGGATTTAAAATCCGCATACGATTTACTGACCTCGATACATCGGTCTATTGTCTCTTCTATTTCCGATTTCCAGTCTTTCTCTGGGGAATAATCCAATGTCTTGTCTTTTTCTTTGACATACCCGGTATGATATTTGTCACATATACGATTTGTCAGCGGCTTTATTACCTTTTCCCATTCATCTTTTCCATAATGATATTTTCCACCGCCTCTTTTTACCGAATTAAAAATGAGGTGCATATGGGTAAGTTCCCGGTCGCTGTGTTCTGCCACCACAAAATCATACCCCCCGCCCAAATATTCCTCCGCCCATTCTTTGATAAAGTTCAAAGCATCGTCATGGGAAATCGTTTCATCTTTGGAAAAAGAAAACTTCCAGTGATAGCCTTGCCTTTTCCCATGAGAAGGGTATACTTTTTTTGTGAGAAAAAAGGTATCTATTACCTCTTCTGGTGTCACACCGCTGTTGCTGTACACCCTTCCCTCCGTTTTCCACTCCTGCATAACATAGCCAATTGCCCGTTTCAGATGGGATTCTGTCCCGATGGGTTGTCCCATCTTAATTATGATCGACATAAGAACCTCCTTCTCTAGTCCGAATGAAACGTACGGATCACTTCGTTCAGCAGCTCACGGATTTCTTTCATCCTATCCATCACATCCCTGCTTGCCTTCGTAAGACGGTATTCATTATACTTTTTCGCTATCTGGTTAATATTGACACCGATCTTATTTATTTCATAAACCAGACGAAGGCTCATTTCCTCGAATTCTTTTCTGGTGACGTCCGGCGGACGTGCAAGGATTGTCCTCACATATGAACTGACATTTTGTCCGTTCTCTTTTGCCAACTGATTAAGAGATTCCTTTTCCTTTTTTGTCAGACGAACCAGCAATATTTCAGTACGCTTTTCCGTTCTCATGGACGCAGTTCCTTTCCTTATTTCATAATTTATTTGATTTTCCCGTACTTTTTACGGAAAATCCAAAGGTTATCTTACGGTATTTTTACGGAATTTGCTTCTTATTTCCGTAATCTTTACGGGATTTTTCCTCATTTTCCGTAAAAAGTACGTTATATTTGTGCTGATTGTGAATGGCAAGACACGCATTTTGTATATACAAAATGCCGTCTTGTTAGGGAAGTTTCCCTAAAACCCTCTGATACCTTGTAAAATTACGGAAAAACCCCGTAATTTTACAATATCTTTTTTATTCCGTCTGCCAAGTCCAGATGGTGCTTTGGCAGACGGATATATAGCGTATCTATCGTATGTTCCATCCGATACATAAGGTGTAGTTGTTCTGCTGAAAACTGTGAAACTTTTTTCAGTGTTTCATAAATATGTTTCTTATCTGCCACCATTTCCGCCAGGGAAAAAATATTCTCCCTGGACAAACTGGTTACGTTGCAGGAAAACTCTTCCCATTCCCAGTCCAGCTTTTCCATAAAATCCTTTTCACTAAAATTCATGCCTGACATATCGGTCTCCTTTCCTTACCCGACATCTTTATGCGTTTTCTTTTTTGCCTTGCTTTTCTTTTTCTTAGCGGTCTGTTTCTTCTTTACCTTCTCACGCTTTTTTTTCAGCTTGTCCTGCTCCTTCTTATCCTCTGCCTTTTTCAGGGAAAGAACATCACTTTCCGAATAACTGCTTTTTGTCACAGTCACTGAATCACTTTTCAAATTATAGTCCACCTGATATACGCTGCCGACATTCGATAAAACAAATGAAGTTACATTACTGCTTTTAACAGATGTTCTCTGATACTCCATTTTTGCGACAGAGGCTGACTGTTCTTTTTCGCACTCTATTTTCAGGGCAGAAACCATCGTTTCATAAGAGGCATCTGTCATAAAGCCGAGGAATACTTTTAATCCGTCTGTATTCAGTTCGTAATCCCGTGGCTCTTCTGTTTCCGGAATCTGTGATTCAAGATCAGGCGTGATTTCCGGATTGACCTGTTCTGAAACCCCTCCCTCTGACACTGCTGTCCCACTGACAGAGCCACCAGTGACAGCACCACCGCTGACACTGACTGTCGGTATCTCTTCTTTGTAAACACCATAACGTACTCTAAAAGCCATCCAGAGTGCCAGGGCAATCAAACAGACGGCTGGTAACACAACTCCTGCTATGCACCGCCTTCCCTTTCCCTGATCTCTTTGCTTCCAGTAAAAACATCTGATTTTCTTTAACATAATTCTTACCATCCTTTCCTCAATTCCATTTTTTCAATCTGCGGAAATAAGTAAAGTTACTGTACGAGCCTAGCATGACACCAGACGTGTTTCCCGTTAGTGACGAACCACTCTCGGATGTACAATGCAGCCATATCTTCGTACCATCCTTCCGCTTTCCACAATAAATTCCAACATGGTTTGCACCACCGGTAGGTGCTGTCGCACTTTTTAAACCAATATCTCCTGGCTTCAACTCATCTGCCGACACGGTAACAAACTTTGTGGAATGGATAAAAGTGGCGGTAGTAGAACTATAGGGAATTCCGGTAAAACCGCTCTTATGGAAACACCATGCCACGAATGAAGAACAGTCAAGTACCGTCGGATTATCCCTGCCATCATCCTGACGTGGAGGGTCAAGCATTCCATATGTAACTTTACCACAAAGGGAAGCCCCTTTTCCTATTACGTTCCACACCTTCAAACTGCCTGCTTCATTATTTTCCTTGAGTTCTTTCATAAGGTTTGCAGCTCCTTCATTTGTTATAGCGGTGTCAATATTGGGTACATAATAGCGTAATACATGAGGTACATAATCTACATCACCATAACTACTGTAACCAAGACTATTACACATCCTTCGGGAAAACAAAACAGCGTTTTCTGCGGAATACCCACCGTAATTCGATAACGCCCAGTCGATATATCCGTTTCCGAAGTTATATCCCTGAAGGGCAAGGGATATGAGAGGAATATCCGAGGAATCCTTGCTTCCACTTTTTGACAGACAGTCGCTAAGTTCGTGAACGCCACAGTCAATACTTTCCTCTGCGGTATCAATTGGTGGTTTTGTATTATAGTAAGACTGCTCTGCCTGCATGACATCCGTACCATTTCCACCGCTCTCCTGTTCTATAACAGCAAGACACAAATCCACATAGTCCTCAATTCCGTACTGCTCGCAATACTTCTCAACCAACTCCCGGTAACTCTCCGTCTGCTCCGATACCTGGCACTGGTACGTAGGTGAATCCGTTCCCGTACCTGCCCCGCCCATGACACCAATCATGATTGCAAAGACACCAATAAAAGCACCTAAAATACATACGAAAATTCCCAGTATCAACAAGGCAGATTCCGAGGTCAGTTTTTCCACCGACTTCCTCAATAGCTTTTTCAGAGATTCCGCAGCTTTCTTTCTAGTTTCTTTAAACTGTTCTGCTAGCTTTTTTCTCCAGGGCATCTGCTCTTCCTGCCTTTTATACCTAAAAAATTTCTTTTGGTTGGACTTGTCCAATCTTTTCTGAACCATTTTTACGTGCTGTCTCACAGAATAGTAACCCCCTGCTGCATTTCCAGACACCCGGCTCTCCAAAGATGATGTTCCCTCCTGATTATCACTCGTATCTGCTTCCGACAGCAGAGCATTCATGACAACCGCCATATCACCAGTTACGGAAGCAACTCTTTCTCGAACAAGGGGCTGGCTGCCGGACATATTCTGATGGGATTCTATCTTCTCCATCAGACGTGCAGCTTCATCCGGTTTCTCCTTACGAAAACGTACTTTACTTTTTGTAAATGCCTTCCCCTTCTCCTTCTTTTCCATATTCAAGAGTATGCGTTCCGCTTTTTTCAGAAACCGTTTCTGATCTATGTAGGAAAATTGCAGAAAGCGTTTACGAGCTGTCGGGTGCATCTGATCCACAATGGACTTTTCCGTTTCCGTCAGTCTTGTTTTCGCATGGTATCTTTGTTTCCGTTCTGCATACTGTTCTCTGCTCCTTTGCTTAACGCTTGCGTGGACAGTTCTTTCCCGATCTGGTCTGTTTTTACCGTTCATAAGCGCTTCTCCGTTTCATGGGAATTTTGAACTATTTCATGGAAATCCGTATTGAACAGACGATATAACTCACTTTCTTTCTTCACGGTATTATCAAATGGCACGATCTTTTTCCCAAACCGGATTAAACCGCCACCTTTTTTCGCTCCGTTCACATAGCCAATCTGTGTTTCCGATACCTCGAAGAGTTGTTCTACCGTCTGCCGATCCATAACTCCCTGATCCAGCAAAGTGGTAAACTCACTGTTCGATACCATCGTCTGAATTTCCCGGTTTCTCGTTCCATCAATGATATTCTGGGTCATCCCTGTACAGATTCCTCCACGCTTTCTGACTTCTCTCCACATCCTCTGCACCGCCAACAGTGAATATTCGTCATCCCACAATTCGTGAATCTCATCAATATAAACCCAGGTAGCCACTCCGCTTGCTTGGTTATATTTGATCCGGCTTGTGATACTCTCAAGCATGACGAGCATCGCCATAGCACGCATCCGTTTTCCCAGTTCCGACAAACCATACACAGTAAAGCGGTTTGATTCTGATGTAGACTGTTCTCTGGAGAAGATATTCAACGTACCATTCGCAAACACCTCAAGTTGTTCCCCCAGTTCCCGTGCCGAACTGTTATCCGTCTCTTCCATGATCCGGGTACGCATAATCGGAATTGTTGGACTGGTAAGGTTTTTCTTCTCTTTCCTACTCCCATTTTCCTTTATATTGAAATAGTTCTCATACATATCCCTTACCGCCCGGTCAATGACAGCAATGTGCCGGCTGCTGATGGGTGTCGGTTTCAATGCCTGCTCACAAATGGCATAGGCAAATTCGGCTTTTTCTGCCACAAACCGGTCTTTATCCTGAACCACTTCCGGGACATGAAATGGATTGATAAAAAAGACATTTTCTTCGGACTGGGTAAGATTGATATACTGACCGCCCCAGTTTTCCGCAATCCCACGATATTCTCCCATTGGATCAATCAAAGCAACATCATCTTCTGAAAAGCAAAGTACCTGCCCCATTTCCATTTTCTCATCGAAGGACTTACCGGAACCGGGAACGCCAAAAACAAAACCGTTCCCGTTTTTCAGTTTCTTCCGGTTTCCTATAATGAGATTTTTTGTCACCTCATTGACACCATAGCAGTAACCGCCTTCTTCCTGAATTTCCTGCACGTTAAATGGTGCAAAAACAGAAAGAGAATCCGTAGTTAAAGAACGCATGGTATCAATGAACCTGGCACCAGTAGGGAGTGTCGTGTTCATAGCATCCATTTGATTGTATGAATGAGGTACGATATCCATATTGTAGGTTTTTCCTATGATATGAACCTTTTCCTTCCTTTCTTCCAGTTCCTCCATCGAGGCTGCTTTGATCAGAACAGTGATACCAACGTAAAAGAGACGTTCATCAAAGGAGCGAATGCCATCGAGCATTTCTTCCGCTTCTTCTTGCTGACGTCTCTTCTCATAGGAAATATTACTGGAAAAATCCCCGTTTTTATTCTTTACCTCCTGCTGGCGAATGATACTTCGTTCATTCCCCATGTATTTTTTCATCACCAGGTTATACGCATAATCATTTTCCATCGGCTCACAGTCCATCGTTACGATCAGAGGAAAAGGTACATTCGTTAATTCCGTGAGAAACATATCGGAAAGACCGCTTGCATAACTTCTTACAAACATCGTACAAGCCACCTTTCCATTCTCCATCTCCAGATATTCTTTATGTTCCCGAAGCGATATGTTAATAATATCGTTTCTCCAGTCTCTCTTCATGGACAGATATTCATTCCATTCAAAGGAAAAGGATTCCTCTTCGCCCATGCGGTAAAATCCGTGCAATGCCCGAAGACGTTCCGTCGCATTCAACGGTATCAATCCGGAACCAAAGCTGTGAAAAAACTGTAATATCGAAAACTCAATAGTACTAAAATAGTTCTTGGCACTCTCGTAATCCGGTTTCCGGCAGCTGATAATAAAATATTTTGACTGCTCCAGTCCATTTCTCCCTTCCTCCATCCGGTCACGGATCAAACGATGATATTCTTTTGCGATTGGTTCTTTGTCATCACTGACTGCCCGGTGTAAAATTGATTCCTGCAATTTCTTGTTATTGGCATAATGGTTGGATATACTGATCTTAAAAGATACATTCATCGAGTTTAGCAGTTTCTTGAATTTTTCCATCGTCTGGTCTTTGTCACTCTCATCCTGTGTGGAAAAATTGATATCCTCAAAAATGTATACTTTATCAAACAAACGGACACCTTTTTTGTTCTCCAGTTCAAAGATACCATTTTCAGCAATCCGTGATATTGGTATTGTATCCTGCACACAACACGGTACTTTATATATCCTCTCTGTCATTCTTTTATTAGCCTTATCTCTTTTTGCCATTCTCAATACTCCTTTCATTTATTCTCAGCTGCTCCATCTGGACTAATTCTTCAGCCAGAGAGGATAGACGTTTCTGCATCTGCCTTTCATGCTCCACGGAATCTGCCAGGGAGATTCTCTTGTAATACTCGCCCCGGTCACGGGAACATGCACTACAAACAAGATTTTTTGTATAATCATAGCTGTCATGTCCACACCGGGAGTGGATTTCGTCCAGATGTGATAAAATAATCTCTTCATCAGAAATCCCCTGCTTTCTGTAAAGCTCGATCCATTCCATTACTCCCAGTATATCTTTCTCTGATGAAGATAACGAAGCGTAGTAGTCGAAATCGCTAAGTAACCCTCGTTTTGCATCAATTCGTAATTTTGCCATTTCCTGAAACGACACCAAAGGAATCCGGTATTGTTTCAAAAAATCAATCCGGTTGTTCAATTCCTCTTCCGTCATTTTCTGTAAGGTACTGGAAAATCGCTCTTCGATTGGGACAAACGTATCCTTTTCCAGTTGTGTCAGTTCATTGATTAGTTCTTCCTGCCTCTCGCTGTGTACTCCGAGATATGGCTCATAACCGTTCGCAGCATATTCCGCCACAATCGGTTCTGCCCGCAGTGCATAAAGTTTTTCTCTTCTGTTTCACAAATCCTCTTCCGTCACTCCATGCTTTGCTATATTTATTGCATAATCACCGAACCACTCCGTAATACGTTCCCTATGCGGTATATACAAGGTTTCTTCCAGCTTTGCTACTTCGTCTAAAAGTTCAGAATGATTTTTTTTGACAATGTTATTGCTTTGGTGTATAATACTATTATAGTCAAGGTTGTTTAAGCCCTCGGGGAATTGTAGCCCAAGCACACTGAACAACTCTTGACTTTTAGTTTTATTCCAATACAACACCATATTATTTTCCAGCGACAGATTTAGAAATTGTTCAAAATTATCCCTGCCATAAACACTGGTTATAAAATTAGAATCCTGAACCTCCAGGTTGTATGTACCCTTTCCGTTCGGTCTTACGGTAGCAACCAACGGACTTTTTTCGTTATCCAGAACGGAAAGCACAATGATAATGCTGTCCTCTCTGGTCGATGAATCAATGAGCATGACTGGTTCCGGCATATACTCCGGCAGCCTTTTAATCTGCTCAACATCCAGACCATGATTGTGTCTTTTTGCATCTTTCGGTAAAAGTGCTTTTCGCAGATGTGCTTTCGTATATAACATCGGGAGTTGCTCACATCCTGCATCCAATAATATCTGTGGCGTATCGCATACCTTCAAATCGTCATAACGGTTTGCCTTACCACTAAGCACTTCATCGACCTGCTCACCGAAACTTTTTTCCTTCTGGAGCGAAATGTCCTTCTCTTTGGAATGCTCCAGAGCAAATTCTCCTTTTTCAATCAGATAGTCAGAAATCTTTTCTGCCTCTCTGATCGCTCGGAACAGCTCATCTGGTTCATTCTTCAGTATTTTTATCCAGCTTTGGATATATGCCTTATGGTTTTCCATATGGCTGCCGCTCTGGGAAAGATGCAGCGTCTGCGCAGTAAAGGCAGAGGCAATCTCGGCACGGAGTTCCTCTTTTGCGTAATTTGGCGTGCCAAATGTATTCAGTATCGGACGCCTAAGTCTGCTCTCATGCCCGGTTGCGTGTCCTGCTTCATGCAGCAGAGTAGCCATATAATCGTATTCGCTTTCAAACCGCTTGATTTCCGGAAGATGGATGCAGTCTTCCGCCGGACGATAAAAGGCTTTTTCACCACCCTCTTGAAAATGAACAGCCATGTTCTCTAACAGAACCGCCCTCGTTCGAATAATCTCGTCCTCATCAAGTTCATACGTCTGTAGTTCAGGTTCCGGAAGTTTCGGGATTCCCTCGATCTGCTCTGCATTGAACACCGTATAGTTATTCGCTACCGGTTTTACCCTCTCTGAATATTCCTCTGGCGTAAGCTGTTGCCGGAGGCTGTCAGCCTCTTTATCGTCGATTGTCTTTTTTATTTTCCGGTCATACAACGACCAGAATTCAACATGTGTACCTTTCTCACCTTTTTTTACATGCCAGTGGTTGTCCTTTGCCTGCTTAAATGTACACCAGCGAGGGTCAGAATACCCGTTTTGTTCCGCTATATGAAACAGCCAGAAACGATTCACGCCCCGATACTCCGTATCTCTCACTGCGTTGCGTGGAGGCATCATCTGTAAGGCAGACCAAGACTTATGCCACGGAATTTTATCTTCCTGCAAGGCGTTCAGAAAAGCATCGATCATTTCTTTCCGCATCTTACTCTGTGCCATTAGTCATACCCCCATCCCAATCATGAACCATGCCTCCCTCCGGCGTTTCATCCCGGAATTCTTCCGGGATACCAAACACCAGGCCATTTTCCTGCATAAACCTCTCCATCATTTCTTCATTTTCCTGCCTATTATCCATTCTCTGTCACTCTCCTTTTTTCCAGCCAGACAAGAAACCGTTCCAGACCTTTTACTTCATGATCCTTCTGTTCTCTTGTGTACTGGTCGGCACCATCCAGACATACCGAACGATACAACAATGGCTTCTGCCTCATAATGCTTATCTGCCTTTTTACGATCATCGGCAGCGTCATTCCGTTTTTCTGGTAAAAACCACACAATCCGATGATACCGATAAACGGAATGCCGATGGTAATTGCCACATTCACATTTCTGTGAAAAATGTAGATTAGTGACAGTATCACGGTAACGCCGACAATCAAAGCCAGTCCCCCGTAGATGCACTCCCTGATTGACAGCCCCTTGAAAAAGTCATCCTTAAACGCAGCCACATCCTGATTGATCTGTTTTGTCATGTCCTTTCTCCTTTCGATTTATAAGTTAAACGCTTTCTGCATAACGGAGTCCGCACCCTTGACCGCTGTCGCAATCGCCCCCATTTTTACGCAGCATTCCACCAATTTTACAATGGCATTTGAACTGGAGATGGCAAACGTATTGATAAAGGAACCGCTTATGACAATGACAACCGCAATCAGGCAGGCAGAAAATACATATCCTAAGAAAGTACGGATATACGAATATCCAACTTGTGAAGTCTGACCTCCCGCCGCAAGGGTTGACAAAGCGATTGCACAAAAAGGGGCTATCAGGTAAATATTGATAACCCTCTTTAAGACGGTCAGGATTACGATAAAACCGCAAATCGCAGAAAAAAGAAAGAACAGGAACGAGGTCAGGAACGCCACCATCGCCCCCCAGTCTGCATCCGCGATCTGCTCATAAACTTCTGCACCATCAAAAGAAAATCCAAAAGTTTTCGTTCCCAGTATCACAACCGTTATATTTTTTGCCCATTTAAAGAAATCCGGCATCCAGCTAAATGCAAAAGATACCGCATTTGCTGTCAGGATAAGCCGGATAAACATTTTTATTGTCCTATCCAATGTCAGTTCTGAATGTATATCCACGCTGTCCCGTAAAAAACCGTATAAAAAGAACAATACCACTAACGATGTTGCTATCACATTTAAGGCGGTGTATATACTGCCAAGGTCAGACCATATCCCGGCATAAGCACCGCTGGATGGATTCTTTAATAAGACATCGCCTGCGGATTCCATCAGAGTGTTCCAAAGATAACCGGCAAGCTCAAAAAAGCTCTTTCCGGAGAAAAAATCTCCAATATCAGAAAAGAAGCCGGTAACTGAATCCCATAATCCCAATATCCATCATCTCCTTTCCCGCTTCCCCTGACTATATAAACAATTTAACAATCCCTGGGACAGCGATCGCTACCACTCCGCCTACGCATTTCTTTATGGCGATGGACTGCTGCGATGTGTCGTGTGCCGAGTATGCTGTTGCAAAATCAAGCAGCCCCCACGCCAGAAAAATAACCCCTACTCCTTGTACAAGGGAAAGGGCAAGGGTCTTTAGTATCTCAATTCCATTTGTTACCTCTGCCACATTGGTTTTCTTATCATCTGCTGCTCGAACCATAACCGAGTTCGCCATAAAGCATATTGCACACAGCATCATTGCTGTCTTCCGAAAACAGCTATTATTACATTGTTTTTGATTATCTTTTTTTATTAATTTCATACTGAATCATCCTTTCTGCTATTTCTGTCTGTTCTCTTTCTAATGTCTCTGCATTGTTCTGTCTCACCTGGCTTTCTGCTACCAGTGAATGATACTTATACCTTTCCATGTCATAATCATAAAGAGGTAACTCTCCATGATTCTGGAAAGAATAGATATTTTCCTTTCCGTTTCCCACGATGATATGATCTAACAACGTTATTCCCATCATTTCATAAGCATGGTACAACCGTTCGGTAACATTCATGTCTTTTTGCGATGGCTGGAGGCTCCCCCCAGGATGGTTATGTAACATGATGACATTGGCAGCATTGGAGAGTATGGCTGATTTCATCAACTCCCGTGGTGCAACCAGACAGGCATTGATTGTTCCCATACTGGCTATTTCAAAATTGATTGGCTGCATGCTTGATTTCATATTCAACACGCACATACATTCCCGATCCATATCCTGAATCACATCCCGGATGAGGCTGACAGCACTCTCTGGTGACGTGACTGGCTCCTGCGACATGATTTCTGCCTCTTTGACAAGCCGGATTGCTACCCGGTCAAGACTTCCCATTCTCATCCTCTCCTTTCTCCGACACAGTAACCGTTACGACTATCCGGTCATGGTCGTTTTCTAAAAATTTTTTCACCAGATTCCGCAATTCCGCAACGGATTTGCTGACTAAGGGATCTGTTTTTTCATTTTTCAGATTCATAATCCTCATTCCTTTCCCGATATGCCACAACCAGAAGACGTTTTTCCTTTCCTTCAAACGTCCGGCACGTGGACAACGTAATAAACTGATACGTATGCCATATTTCCTTTTCCTGATTAAATTCCTCTAACAGTTTCTCTTGTTCATTTGTCGTAAATTTTGATTTTTCTATAAGATAAGTACCATATTTCCGGTAGTCGTTTTCGTTATAGGTATCAGCAAAAGAAAATGCCAGTGAAGAAACATCTGTTTCAATCACTGACACAATACGGTATGTCTCTACCGCTTGTCTTGTTGTAAAAATAAGATCAAGGTGCGAATCAAAATAGGATTTCTCCCTGAAATTCTGCAACGCACCGAAAAAGCGTCTTCCATTGATGTTATGACCGTAAATAAGCAGATTATCGCTGTCTGTTCTGCACCGTCCGTCAAGAAACGGTGTCCCATAAAAACTGTACCCGCCATCCACATCCCGGTGCAGATAGTACTCCGGATCATCCTTTCGCTGCATGACCGGATAGGATATGGAAGTATGCGGAATCTGGATCCATCCAATCATGTCTTCTGCCCAGTCAATTTCTCCGGAACTTTTCTTCCGTTCTGACATCATTTTTTCCGCCCTTATTTCCGTAATATAGCATACACTGAAAAAGATTCCTGCTGTCACGGTAAGAACCGCAAGAAAAAGGAGAAGGAACCTTCTCCCCTTTCCCTTGCAGTTTTTTTCCGTGTATCCTGCTTTTGATACATTACTGTTTTTCATGGGCAGTGATCCTTTTCTTTCTGGATATACCAAACCACGCACCGGAACAAGCAAGTAGGAATAATGCGGAAAGAACAAGCGGTGTTGTTCCACCAGTCTGTGGCACCGGTGGAATCTCGATCGCCTCATCTGTTGCACTTACTTCCTGAATTTCTGCGGTATCTTCTACTACAAGTTCCACATCCTCTGCCAGTTTATAGCCTTCTGGAGCTGATACCTCATGGAAAACATATGTCTCTCCTACCGCCAGTTTCCCGATGATATCAAAACCATCTTCATTGGATTTGAATTCCAGAACCACGTTATCTTCCGAATCTAGAACCTGATATACAGCTCCTGGCAATCCCTGACCGGTATCTCCGGCAAGTTTAATAAACCGTATCTTCGTTGTATCATCCTTCATGCCACAGGACTGTACCTCGCCCGTGTCCTGAATGACAAAATCAATGCTGGCGGCAGTTACATAACCTTTCGCCGGACGTTTTTCTGTCAGCGTATAGGTTCTTCCCACTACCAGTTTTTCAATACGGTGTACTTCTTTTGTAGATATCCATGTCTCAATCTCGGTCTGGGTTTCTTTATCCGTTACCGTCAGCTCACATCCCGGAATTTCTTCGCTTCCCGTAATGTCTGTTTTTGATATGTCTATTTTCGTCACATCATCAAACATCTTTACCACATTTGTTTCCTGCTGATCGAATGTTCCCTCGCTGTTCTTTATTCGGATAACTGATTTGCCTTTATCCAGTGCATTTTCTGTTACCATGAACACAATGCTTTCAGCGGTGGCATAACCGTCTGCCGGCTTTGTTTCTGTCAGGGTATACTCCGTATCTTTCAGCAGACCGTTTAGCAAAAGATTTCCTTTTTCTGTCATGGATACAGCCAGGTTGCGGTAGCCCGCCTTGTCAGATTCCTCCATTAACTGGACAGATTCCGGATTTCCGGATATCCATGTAACGATAACCCGCCCCTCTTTATCCGTCAGCTGCAACGCAGCTCCCGGCAGTTCCTCGCTTCCTGCAAGGGTAAGTTTATCAATCTCCACTTCGGTCTGTTCGTTTTTCTTGACAGCAGATACCACGATCTTCCTTGTTTCCATGTCCTTGTACTCCAAATGAACCTTGACCGGGGTTTCATCCAGATAGTAACTGTCGGGAATCCGGATTTCCTTAAAATAGTAGTCTCCGGAATTGAGTGCTTTCCTGGTATCCGAATCATCTTTTTTGGTCTCGTCCGAATTTTCGGTTTCAGAATCCTTATCGGTTTCATCAGATTTATCTTCCGCAGAAGATCTATTTCCAGAAAAAGCGTTATCTTCCGGGGAAGAAAACTCTTCCTTCTTGTCACTCTCTACTGCATCCGATCCACTTTCTGTTTCCGGCTCATACCCTTTACTCATAAGCGGAAGGTCACTATCAACCGTAGCTTTTCCGTCACTGCCAGTTGTTACCATCGTTAAAAGGCTATCTTTCCTGACGATCACCTCTCCTTCTGCGTTGTAAATATCATGGGAGGTATACAAGCCAAAGACTGCCTCACTGACTGACTTTCCCGACTTGCTGTCCTCCTTTACTACCGTAAGTGCGGGTTTTGCCCGTTCATTTTTTACAGTGAGCAGACCGTTCTTGTCTGTTGTTCCGGAACTGTCGTACACAAAAATCTCATCTTTATTATTCCACGTGAATTCAACCGTCCATTCATTTTTCTCCGGCAATACATAACCGTATAACGTTTCTTTTTCTACGATCTTGTATTTTCCGAGTGGCAGATCAATGGTTACGATTCCATCCTCATCCGTCTCATAGGATGTAATACCGCCACATTTTGAAGTGAACTCTGCCCCCTCGCCGGTGGTGATGGTAGCTGCCAGATCTCCTTTCTTAAACCAGTAATCGCCTTGTCCATCCTGCGTTTCGATATTTTCTTTTGCATATACTTCAAATACTGCTCCTTTGATACTTGTTTCTTTCCATATGAATTTTCCACTTACTATGGATAGGAAGCTGTTATTTGAAGTAACCGAAGCCGCTACCGGGAAGAGTGTATCCACAGGCAGCTCCACACTGCCAGTTTCTGTAGCCACGGTTCTGGTAAAACCGCTTAGCTGCTCTCCGGTCTTTTTCAGGGAAAGCCTGCCATGAGTTTCATCGTTTACGTATTCCACTTCAACAACCGTATATGTTGTTTCGATACCATCGTTTTCCACGACATAATTCTGTGCCTTGCTGTTAATCTCGACTTCGATATACTCTTTCGTAATATGAAGCCCGGTCGCACTGTTTGTCTCATAGATACGGTATTTGCCGGATGTTAATGCCTTATAGGTCATTATGATACCGGATTCATCCGTCGTCCATGTATCACACGTTTCCACCTTGTTACCGTTACTGGTACTCTGTGTGACAAGTTCCTCTTCTCCCGAATCCTTGACTTTGTATATCTGGTATGATGTTCCAGGTTTCAGAACTGATTTTTCCGTGTTTCCATCCTTTTTCACGACACGAAGGTAGGCTCGGAACAACTCATTGATGATAACGTCAATATTTGTCTGCTCCGGCTGTTCAATTGTCGTTTCATAATGTCCGATCAGTTCCGTATCTTCACCACCGTTACTAACCTGCTCTACTACATATGTTCCAAAATACAGCTTATGGGAAATGGCGTTTCCATCTTCTCCCACGGTAATAAAATCCCTCTCGTAGTCATCGCAAGCGTCATAACTGCCTTTGGATTTGAGATAAACCTTAAACTGTGCCCCTGGCTCCCATTTTGCTTTTCCGGTCTCTCCACCATTACCAATAATCTTATAGACCCCAATGTAACCAAGAATTGGTGATTCTGTCGTCTCTATTGTTTCTTTGGTCGGCGTAACCTTCTCTGTACGGTCAGATGCGTCTGCAAGAAGCGGAATCGCATTTTCGTTTAGTAGATAGCCTCTTGATGGCTTGATCTCTTTCAGATAGTACGTCACACCGCTCCGCAGATATGGTGTGGTAAACTCTCCATTCTGATCTGTTACCAGAACCGGGCATTCTGCTGAAAATGTTCCGTTTTCATCCGTGTATACCGTTGCCGGTACGGTGCATGGCGCATCGGAATACAGCTGGTATATTGCTCCCTGCAAAACAGCGTCACCGTGGGCTTTCTTATCTGTAGCGTAATCATCATTCTTTTTGATTTTGTAGGAAACACGCTTGTAAGGCTGCGGAATATTCAGAATGATATTCTTGGTGTAATCACATGCGTTTCCGTTTCCGCCATCCTGCCAGTGCTTATCTTCCCAGTAGTCGTTGGCATCATCCCGAAACCATGAATTTGAAGCTTCTATCGTGACTGTCTTACCGACACCATACTCAGGATCCATAAATACATTTCCATTATTGGTATTTGTCTCCTGGATAACAAAAGTATTTGAAATCTGGCTGAACTGTTTCTGAAGGTCATCCGCTGCCAGCTCCTGTGCTTCTGCTTTTGTAAGTCCGGAACCGTATGACACATCATCATCATCCATGTCTGCCTTTACCTTTTTCTTTGCGTCGTTATCCATTGTGGCAAGTACAGCCTCTTCTACATATCCATACTCTTTTGTCTGTAGTCGAAACGCAAAGATGTAGTACAGCCTTCCGCTGGCATCTGTAGTATTGGTCGTAGTAAAGAAATCCGTGTTGGCAGAACCGAAATCCGTTTCCTCGGTAGCTTCCCCTGCACCATTGCAGAGGATATAGTAACACTCATCCACGTTGTTGACTGTCAAGGAAAACTCGACATTGGAAAGCGGATTTCCGTCTTCGTCCTTTTTATACAACGTGATACGCTGACGGTAACGCTTGGATGTGCTGTAAGTTTTCCATTCCGGTGGTGTAGGATTAGGATTTGATGTTAATTTAATCAGCACCTGCCTCTGTCCACTCTGGTTTCCCGTGTATTCGTATCTTGTATAGTCTGCCGTCACCTCGACTTTATCAGAATCCAAATACTGGAAGATAGTCGTATACAGTTCTTCTGCTGTTTTGCTACTGAACCATCCCGTGTTATTTTTTACTGTTTGAATGGCTTTTACAAGGTCAGATTTTGAAGTGCCGTCCTCTTCGATCGTCCATGTGAGCGCCTGTGACATCAGATAAGCTTTATTACTCCGATTATGCACCACATCATACCAGTAACCGATACAAGCATACCATGGTCCTTTTTCGCCGGATCCATGGCTTTTGTATGTACCGCTGGTTTTTTCTTCATAAGTATCCCCAGAGTGGCATGTAAGCCCAAGGTTAAGACAGAAAGCAGAATTTCCGTTTACCGTCATTTTCCACCAGTTGTCATTGCTTCCTTTGCTTTTGGTTCCTGCTTTAAATGCCCCCTTTTTCCCTAACTGATTCAGGGAGACGTCATACGTCGTTCCCGCTTTTGCTTCCTGACTGTCAATCTGTGGGCATATTCCAAGTAATAGGGCAGATATGAGCAGGCCCGCCAGGATTCGTTTTACTGCTTTTATCATTTTATTTTCCTTTCCATGCAGCTTTTCTGCACAATAAAAGGAAGTACTACTGCAGCAGCACTTCCCAGTTTACAGTATCAGTATGTTACTGTCTTTTTCCATCAGACATTTTCCCGCCAGGGGGAGAACGTACAACCTCCATATCCATCTGCTCCTTTCTCTGTAAATCCTGCATTTTCATGGCATAAAAAAACCTCCCGGTTAATTTCTTACTGAAATTAACTGAAAGGTCTTATTTTTTATACAGCTTTGTAAATATCTAATCTGACATGGTAATATAAGTCACCCCTTCGCTAAGTGGCTTAACAGTAAAGATAAGAGATTTTGCTTTTTTATATCCTGTAGGGGTAATCACTTCGTATATTTTGTAGGTTTCTCCTGGCACTAGTTTTAATGTTTTACATTCTGTTTTAGAAACAGATATGCCAATAGAACACACCATACTGCCATCTGACACTTTTACAATGGTAAACTGTGAACCAGTCAAAAAAGTATCGGTAGCAGTATCTTTCCTTTTAACGCGTAACTCAGATGTATTTTGTTTGTCACCTGCTGTTTTCATCTCTGCTACTGTCAAACTCGAAAACATAGCGACCTGACATCCTTTACCATCATAATAAACTGCCCCACTCTTCCAATCGGAATTTATCATAGTTCTATAGTGATCGGGGCTGGCTCGCCAATTACTCATAGCACCAACATAAGTGCCAGTATGAAGATTCTCTCTAATATGGAGTACAAAAATCGTACTATTTTTATTTTTCTTTGAAAAAAAATCTACTATATCTCTTTCCATATTCTTATGTTTATCAAACCCACTTGTTTCAGCCCTATATTTTGCTAATTGGTATAGTTCATCAGACCATTCCAACGAATCTACACCCGCTTCTATACGATATTGATTCTGTTTTTCCCATGCTTGCTTTTCATAATATCTTTCATCTCTTACTGTAACATCATATACATAAGTCTGCCTCTTTCTACCCTTCAATGTTACTTTCGTTGTAATTCTCACCTTTCCAGCCTTTTGAGGTCTTATCTGCAGATTTTTATAGGAAAATTTTTTACTATTTTTCGCAGAAACAATTCCCTTTTTGTTTACTGTAATCTTAATTTTCTTTGCTTTCCGATAGGAATATGTCTTCAAGTCTCCGACTGCCATTGTCAATTTCTTTACAACTTTTGCCTGCACATTCTCTTTATTTGCCATCACACCGCAGAGAACAAACAGCATCAGAAATATCCCCAAAACCTTACTTCTCGTCCATTTCATAAGAAACCCTCCTCTCTCTGTCAATAATCCTTATACTTTATTCACTGTTTATCCTCCAGAAACACTCTTGAATTCATTGTATGCGCTGCCTCCCTTTCATACATCCTAATTCTTTTTCGGTATCTGGATGACTTGCACATAAAAATCAATAGTTCTGCAACAAAAATAACACCAATTACATATAACGGTATTATTCCATCCATTCCCTGCATGGATATTTTGACTTTGCAAAAGGCAAATAATAATGCTGCGATAAAGATAATATCTTTAACCAAATTAACCCGTTTTTTTCTTTTTTCAAACTTTAGATCAATTAAAATATCTTCTAACTGCCTAAATTTATCTCCACAAGTTTTACATAGCCAGTATGTCGTATCTAATTTATCTAATACCCCCTGCAAGTCTCTTGAGCCACATACTGGACAGCAAAGGGTTGGTATTTGATTATTTTCCAAATCGTTTTTCATTTCTACTTGTACTCCTCTTTCAAGTGAACATTTACATTCTTTCACAATTATATTTTACTACATGAATTCCTACATTGCAACGACATCTTAGGTGCAATTAGGTCCGCTTTGTTTGTCAGATTCACTTTAACCTTTTTCTTTAAACTCTTCTTTTACCACCCTCTCAAGCAGATACATAACATACTCTGGAGGATTCCTTTTTCCGGTCTCCCAGTTTTCAATAGTTCTTTTGGGAATCTTATATTTCTGCGAAAACTTCTCTTGAGACAAATCTGTCCATGCCCGGATCTCCTTTATACGATCTTTAGGCACCGCTTTCTTTTCGGGTTGCAAAGAAGAAAAATCTTCTTCTGGCATATTTTTCCCCCTTTACTATTTTCTAATTTCATTTTACCACTCATTGAGTGGTTTTGTCAAGAAAATTTTTCTCCCTACAAATTCCTCAAACTTATTCAACAGCGAAATATAAAGTGATTATTTTCTATTACTGGATTTTCCAAACTCTAACAATTAAGTCTGCTTTTTTGCTCCTGCTCAATATTAAATATCCTTTTCAGACCCTCAAATGCTGAATCCGTATAAAACGTAGTACCGTTTTCACTCGACAGTTCATAGGCGCCATGGTTATAACAGAGATCATACTTTCTATCCTTTATCCATTTAATTCCTGGATTATCTGTCAGCATAAGATTGTATTTTGCAGTTGCCTTATATTTTTTTATATCCTCGTTTTTTTGCATATATACAGCTCCTTTCATCTCCATTTATATCTATTTTTCTCCCAAAAAATCTTCAAACCCTCTTAAATCAAGAAAATCATCATCCGTCTCTGGCATTACAGCCTCCGATGTTCCCTCACTTCTTGAGCCCTCTTCTTCCTGCACCATCTCCGGGAAAAGTTCTTTCTTTTCCGACAATATCGGTACAGAACCGGACGAAAGCACTTCCTTTATTGTTCTCTCAATTGTTTCCCGGATATCCTGTGCCGTCTGCCAGTCTAAACGCTGCCCTTTTGCCTGATATAGAACCGCCTGCCGGAAATACGCATTGATATTTTTCTTTTTTTTGAGGATATTCCAAACCTCTCTATCCTCCTTGTTATCCAGATTCAAGGATATCTCCAGTCTTTTTCTCTTTACTTCCTTCTCATCCGCTTTCATGATTGCCTACTCTCCCTTCCTCTTCTCTGCGTCGTATTTTACCTGATTTCCGATATCCAGATGTGACTGACCCTTCGCTTGATACAAAACGGTCAGGAGATAGGACTGCTGGTGCCTTATCCTCGTTGTCTGGCTTTGGTACTGCTCAATCGCATATATCAAATCCAGGGAATCCAGTTGCAGCAGCCTTGAATTCACCACGTCTTTCGGCTTTTCTTCCCCCATTACCCGGATTGTCCTCCGGGTCGTGTTCAATGTGTCGTAAAGAAGATTGATAACACAGTCGATATCCTGCTGTAACTCCGGTTTCATCACACATAGCGATTTGTAATCATACCAGTCCTTGATCCATTCCAGCGGATAGGATTCATTTTTCCCGCTTGCAGGAATACCGTTCTCTTTCTTGTTCTTTATCCGATCTATCCCATCCATCCTGCCCGCAGGGCTGGTTTCCCCTTGTACTTCGATTTCTCTCTGGATAGATGGATATGATATATTATAATTATTAGTATTCTCTGTAGTATTCTTTGAATTACGTTGTGACGTTTTTGTCACTACCCTATTGTCATTTTTGTTATCAGGTGGTAACGAAGCCTTATTTTCCGTTGTTTTCTCTTCCTTTTCTGATTTCTGCGGAAAATCCACGATACCTGCTGACCTCTCTGGATAAGTCAGCTTATACAATACCGATGGTACTAACTCTATGTACATAACATTATTCATCTTCATCCCACCCTTTGTGGTGACCGTGCGGAAATGACGTTTGATTACGCCGATTTCCTCCAATCGTTTCAAGACATCCCGGATGACACGCTTACTTTCCCCAAACTCTTCACACAGCTGTTCATAAGATTTGTACAGCAAATCATCATGAAACTTCTTTTTCAAATGGATTTCTCCAGTCTTTTCATCCATTTCCTCAATGGCACGATACCAGTAAACAATATCAGACAGAATATCTCTTGCCAGGGCATAAGGCTTTCCATTTTCTTTCGTTATGGTTTTTCTCCATATCCGTGGCGTAATATCTCCGCTAAAATTGATCTTGGAAACTTCATCTACAATAGTATTCCCGGTAGTTAAATAGTCCATGCTCTTCTTCTCCGTTTCATTTCCGTAAGTATTACGGTATTTTTTTCTTATTCCGTAGTTCTTACGGAATATCTGAACAACATTTTACGGATTTATTCCGTATTTTTTCCATCTGGAAGAAACATTTTCCGTAAATATTCCGTATTTTTACTTCTTCATGCTGTTATACGCTAAAAGCTCATACCCCTTGGCATTACAGAAAATGTCTTCTTTTATTATGACATTTTTATTTTCAATTTTATAAAAATTATTTACTACCGTAGCACCACCGCCACATAAAACGAGTGTATTAGGAATTTTGCTTTCCAACAGTTTCATAACGTCTTTGACATAGAATTTAATCAAATCTTTCACATACTGCAACTGATTCTTAGAAATACTCGTATTCTGATTCTGGAAAATGCACTGGATGTCCTCTTCCTCGATCTTTTCCTGATACTTTGACAGATAGTATTTTTCAATTACATCAATCCAGTCAAGCGTTCCTTTTTTATCAAGTGAAAAACACATATCATAGAACGGTTTTCCTCTCCGGTAAGTAATTACATCAATTGTCCGGGAACCAATATCTGCGATTGATACTGTCTTATCCCGGTACTGGTTCATAATCATTGCCAACACCGGAAGCCCCTGCGGATAAACTTTTATATCCTTCAATTCCACATGATACTTTTCTCCCTCGTAAGAAAAGTTCAAACTCTTCTTTTTAATAAGATAGGAGCGAAACGATTCCTTCTGTGCTGAAAAAAACGAATAAGGTAAACCCACTGCAAGAATTACATTCTTTGCATTTTTCATCCGGTTGGCTTTCAGCTCCATAGCAATTCCCACCAGTGTTAAATAGTAGTAATCCTCATTTACTGTTTTATCTGCCATATGCTCCGAACGGTATTGTCCAGCAACAAAGACACGGTTTCCAATCTCGAATATGTCTTCATCAAATGGCGGTCGTACCGGAATCGCTTCTACTCCGCTTTTGATAATGTTTTCACTAGCTGTCTTAATATAACCATAGCCATGATCGATTCCTATAATGATATTTTCTCCTGTTTTTTTCATATAGTTGTACCCTTTTCCTTTCCTTCGAGTATGACAGTCAGAGATAGCTGTCCCTTAATATTTGCAGTCTCTTTCTAAACCTTTTTTGGTGACTTTGGAGGCGTGAATACCGCCTGATCACACTGTTTTGCTAATTGTAGATTTGTCATTTTTGAGTTGTACCGGTACTGCATATCCTCTATTGCTTTCCTCCGTATGTTTAACAGCTTCCGGTGTGACAACTGCAATTCGTATTCAATACACTCCCAGGTCTCTTTTTTCTTGTATAGTCGGTTTAGTACTTCCCTTGTTACTGCGTCTAAAGTATCATACACAAGCGACAACCGGTGGCATGTTTCTATTTGATGAAGTATCGTCTGGTATTTCCAATAGTACTCCTTCCGATGCTCTTCAATCATCCTTTTTGTAACATCCAGAACGTCGGACAAGTCCCTTTTTCTTCCGTTTTGAGAACCTCCTGCATTATCATCATAGGAGATTCCCACTTGCGATGTGGTAACGATTTCTGCCACAATCCCGCTGTGCTGCACATCCAGTTCCACAATCTGTCTGCGTACTTCCAGAGATTGTTCTTGAAGTTGTTCCATATAGTTTGGATTCGACAAATAATCCTGAACTTCCTTCGTGCCTATGGTTATTTCTCCCATATACTGACCTCTTCTCTTTTAATTAAACGGAAGTCCGTCTTCAATATCATCCGGAATATTGATAAAATCGTCATCTGTACCCCTATTAACATTTTTGTCACCAGGGGCTGAACTTCCTTTTGTTGAACCAAATTCAATTTCCTCTGCCATAACCTGAACACTGTAAACCTTTTCACCTTTCTTGTTCGTGTAATTATTGTTCTGGATATGCCCGGTAAGAAGCATCCTTTAACCCTGCTTAAAGTATTTCTCGATAAATTCTGCCTGCTTCCGGAAAGCAGTACAGTTAAAAAAGTTACAGTCATCTTCGCCTTTTCTAACATACTTACGGTTGACTGCCAGTGTAAAGTTTGCCACTGCCATTGAATTTTCTCCCTGCGTATAACGGATCTCCGGATCACGTGTTAGGTTTCCCATTAAAATTACTTTATTCATTTTTTGTTATCTCCTTTTCCTTTACTACTTTTTACAGTTTTTGGTTTCTGTATAATTTCTAATGAATCAACATCACATGTTACGATCTGACGCTCATCCTCATACCGTATTAGTAGTTTGAATGTGTTTTCATTCATGTCTAAAACAAGATAACCATATTTTTCATAGGCAATAATCGTAGATAAGCGTTGATAAAACTTTAAATACTCTAAAAGATGTTTCATCGCACGTACTTCCTGAGGTTTGTAATTTCCATTCGCAGAAACTAACCGGTAGTTCTCTGTCGTTTCCACAACACGGTTATCTCTATCATCCAGAATGAACCACTCTTTGACATAGTAAGAATTATCTACATGCTGGTAACGAATCAAATTTTCTTCTGTTTCTAATGATTTCACTGCATCGTTTAGAATAGAATATGGTCTGACATAATGCGGATCACCTTTTTTAATAACATACTTTTTATTTCCGGTGGCACACAGTTCTCCCTCGATTACGCAATTTTGCCGGATTGCATAGAAATTTTTGAGAGAAATCAATGCCTCTGCATAACATAACTTGTACATTTTACCAGTCCTTTCTTATGTAATACGAAGTTGTGCATTTAGAGCGGAATACGACTTTCGATCTGCTCCACTATAGGCAATTTCCATAGAAATGGAATTTTTATGTTTGCCAATGATAAGAGCAATGCCGGAAGTTGGCACATTATCCTGAATCATCTGCTCGATCAGCACACGGTCTTTAAATGTAGTATGATGATATGGGGCTTTGGTCCTCTCTGCCATTTTTAACACCACCTTTCTACTCTAAGTTGACTCCCACCGGGACATTTGAAGCCCCTTTTATCACAGCCGATGCCGTAGTGGGATGAAGGTATTTATGTTTTCAATCTATTAAAAGATTGGAACATAACAGTTTTACTCGTCAGAAGCCAAATTCAAATTGATTTCCTCTGTAATAGTGTTACAAGGTACAAACAGACGAATTTCTAATGTTATCCCCAGTCCATTTTTATCAACCTCTGCATAAGCAGTACTTCCTTCTTCCAGTGTGTCATAAATCTTTGTTTGGTCTACAGACATTTTGTAATACTTTTTACTGCCATCTTCATTCTCCTTATAGGCAATAAAATATTTGTTCTGCTTAATACTTCCAGTGCCTAATACAAAATCTCCTTTTAAGTCTTCAGAAAAGTTAATACTGATTAGATTAAAACACTCTGTTTTTTGTTGTTTTATAAATTTACTACAATATACTAAAGTCAAAATACAAAAAGAGATTAGTAAGGTAGCTATTAAAGATTTAAAAAGTCCATCTAGCATACTAAAAAACCGCCTTTCAAATTTAAGTCAACTACAAAACATGTTTTGTTTTCATATACTCCACTATATCCAGATAATAGTCACACAATAATTGCAACTCATTTTTTTGTTTTTTCTCTTTGTCGTATAATTCCTGAAACATTTCATCATGCCGATAAAAAGTTTTTTACCGCTGGTTCAAATCTTTTAAACAAAAAAAGAAGTTATGAAAAGCATTTTAACTCTTCATAACTTCTTTTTTTGTCTATCTTTTTAGAAGTTGTAAAGTGTTATTTGTTTTTCACAACTTCATTATAAAACTTTCCTAAACATTGAAAACAGCACACGTTTGTGATGAACAACCATTTTCCGCGGTTATCCGTCCTTTTCCTTTTTTCGCAGCCGGAGTTCCCTGAAAAAGCCGCTCATCATCTGGCTGCACTCTTCTTCCAGAATTCCCTGTTCCACCTCCACTCTGTGATTAAATCCCTCCATCTGCAGAAGATTCACCACGGAACCAGCACAGCCTGCTTTTGGATTCATGCTGCCGATGACAACCTTAGGGATTCGCGCCTGCACGATGGCCCCGGCGCACATCGGGCATGGCTCCAGTGTCACGTACATGATACACCCCTCCAGCCTCCAGTCTCCCAGAACTTTGCTCGCCTTATGTATGGCGCTGATCTCTGCGTGGGCAAGAGTATTTTTTTTCTCATTGCGCTTATTATAACCACGGGCAATGATCTTCCCCTCCCAGACGATCACGCACCCAATAGGTGTTTCCATTTTTCCATACGCCTTCTTCGCCTGTCGGAGCGCCTCCCGCATAAAGGTTTCATCCGTACTCATCGCTGTCCTCCATGATAAAATGTAAAAATATTGTAGCACAAGTATCTGGCAGCGTCAATTTTTCCTTATGAACCGGTTGCAAACCTCACATGAATCTATTATAATAAGCAGAAGAACAAAAGAATGTGAGAGGAACCTGGCAATGTATTTACTTTTCCTATTGTTTTGGATACTTTTAAATGGAAAACTGAATCTGGAGATTTTTCTTTTCGGCGTATGTATCTCGCTGGCAGTCTATCTATTTTGCTGCAAATTTCTCGGCTATTCCCCCAAAAAGGATCTGATCTTTGCCCGCATATCACTGTATGCCCTGGGATATGCTTTTCTTCTTTTGGCAGAAATCGTCAAGGCCAATATCGGGGTATTAAAAGAGATCTATACTGAGAAAACCGAGGTGGACCCCTGTGTAGTGGAATTTATGTCTCCCTTTGAATCAGAAGTATTGAATGTCATACTGGCAGATTCCATTACCCTGACACCGGGAACTATCACCGTAGAGCTTTCCGGCAGAAAATTAACCGTTCACTGTCTGGACAAGTCTATGTCGGAGGATCTGGACCGCTCTTCCTTTGTCACATTGTTACAGAAAATAGACCGCTGCATAAACGCAAGCTGATCATTCATCATAGAACGGAAGACTGACAAAAGGAGAAATCATGTTGCAGACTATACAATCAACTTTTTTTACCGGAGTGCTTATCCTGCTCTCCCTGTGCATCATCGCCTGTCTTATAGCGGCCATCAAGGGACCGTCGCTGGGAGACCGCATGGTGGCGGCAAATATGACCGGAACACTGACTATCATTGCCATCTGCGTCCTCGCCTGGCATCTGAATGAGGGATGGCTGGTGGACGTAGCTCTGATCTATGCCATGCTGAGTTTTATCGCAGTAGTCGTCCTGACAAAAATCTTTATCGGAAGCTACAAATCCGGTTCAGAAGAGGATGAAGACGATCCCCAGTGATGTATCTATAATATTGAATAATGCGAAAAAAAGCCGGGAACGCTCTTATGCTGACGGCTTCGGAATATGGAGGAATACTATGGAATGGTTACGATTCGCCATCGCGGCACTGCTTATCCTTGGCGGTATTTTTACCGCTATATCGGCGGCGATCGGTGTATTCAAATTTAAGGAATGCCTGACCAGAATGCACGCGGCAGCCATGGGGGACACTCTTGCCCTGGCACTGGTCCTGATAGGACTTGTCCTGCTCTTTGGCATATCCTTCACCTCTTTGAAGCTGGTGCTTGTGATCGTCTTTTTATGGCTGGCAAGCCCCGTATCCAGTCATCTGATCGCTCAGATGATGTATGAAAGGAAGAAAAGAGAAGATGACAATATTTAGCCTGATACTCGTTATATTTCTTATCCTGTGTGCTGTCGCTGTATGCCTGAATAAAAATCTTCTGACGTCCATCGTGATCTTTATGTCATACAGCGTGATTATGTGCATCCTGTGGATCATCCTGGAATCCCCGGATCTCGCCGTAACAGAAGCCGCGGTAGGCGCCGGTGTTACCAGCGTGCTCTTTTTTGTAACCCTGAAACGGATCCATGCCATCAACACGGATGAACGAGGCGAAAAAGGACCTGCAGACCATACAGATGAACAGAAAGAGGCAGAACGATCATGAGTAAACCGAGAAAAGATTATGAGAAAACATGGTGGCGCAGGCTGGAACGTTTTGTGAACGGGGAGCGCATTGAAGTTCATGAGTATCATGATATTTTTGAACAGAACCCATCTTTTTTAAAAGAAGATATCCAGAAAGATGATCTTGTGACGCCAGATAAAAAGAAGAAGAAATCAGAATGGCCGGAGCGCCTTGAGACGCTGAAAGAGCTGTATAACCGGTACGAAAAATGGCCGGAGACCAAAGGAATCACAATTTTCAAGCGGATCTATGGCTTCATGGCCGTGCTTTTTTGTCTTGCGCTGATTACCGTACTCCTGTTTACGGTATCCAACCTTCCTACTTTTGGAAGCTCACATAATCCAGCTTCCAATGAGGTAGTGCAGCGATACATCGAAGAAGGTCTTGCGGAGACCGGCGCCGTCAACATTGTGGCAGGAATGATCCTGGACTACCGTGCTTTTGACACTCTGGGAGAATCCCATGTACTCTTTATCGCCGCCACCTGCGTGATGATTCTTCTGCGCGCGGACAAACAGGGAAAGAAGCATACCGCAAAAAAAGTTAAAACACCCCAGGCTAAGCCGGATCCAATCCTGAAAGCGGCGGCAACCCTGCTCACCCCTTTTATCCTGATCTTCGGAATTTATATTGTGCTGAACGGACATCTTTCTCCCGGAGGAGGTTTTTCTGGGGGAGCCATCATCGGTGCGGGTCTGATCCTGGCGGCAAATGCCTTTGGCTTTGAGCAGACTGGCAGGTTTTTCACACGAAAAACCTATTCTGTCATATCCTTATTTGCCCTGCTGTTTTATTCCGCCGCTAAAAGTTATTCTTTTTACACCGGCGCCAACCATATCGAAAGCATCATCCCCAAGGGCACTCCCGGCGCCATCCTGAGCAGCGGACTAATCCTGCCCCTGAACATCTGTGTCGGCATGGTGGTGGCTTGTACGATGTACGGATTTTACTCTCTGTTTAAAAAGGGGGAATTATAGATGAACAACACAATATTTACAAATTACTATGAAGTAGCGGCTGTCATCCTTTTTGGAATCGGTTTAACTACCCTGCTTCTTCATAAAAATTTGATCAAAAAAATTATGGGATTTAATATTATGGATACAGCAATTTACCTGTTCCTGACTTCTAAGGGCTACATTATGAGTCACCTGGCGCCGATCCTGGTGGGCACAGATATTCCGAACCCTTCCGAGAATGCCGTAAAAACATATACGAACCCGATCCCAAGCGGACTCGTTCTGACAGGAATCGTCGTCTCTGTCAGCGTCACAGCGCTGATGCTTGCCATCACTGTCCGCCTTTACAAACGATATGGGACGCTGGATATCGACCAGATCGCCCTGAGTGCCAAGAGAGAGGAGATTTAGCATGAGCCTGGTTCAGAACTTTCCTTTTTTCAATATTATCATGTGCCTGGCTGGCGGCGTCACCTGTTCTGTCCTCAGGGGAAAATACGCAAGGCGTCTGACCATGGGACTTTTGACCATAATTCTATGTATGTCCGCCTTTGTACTCGCCTTTGTGTTCCGGACCGGTGAAAGCTATACCTTTATGATGGGGCACTTTCCGGCACCCTGGGGCAACGAGATCCGGGTAGGAATCTTAGAGGCACTGATGGCTGTATTTTTCAGCCTGATTATGATCCTCTCCATCCTTGGAGGGGGCAAGTACATTCTCTCTGATATTATAGAAACCAAACAAAATCTTTTCTATGTACTGATCAACCTTATGATGAGCTCCCTGCTGGCGCTCATCTATACCAACGATCTCTTTACCGCTTACGTATTCATAGAGATCAATACCATCGCCGCCGGAGGACTGATCCTGATCCGGGATACCGGACATACTCTGGTGGCAGCCACCAAGTACATGATCATGAGCCTGATCGGTTCCGGTCTGATCCTTATTGGACTTTCCATGCTTTATGGGATCACTGGACATCTTCTCATGTCTAACATACATGAAAGTGTGATTCAGATCAACGCCAACGGGCAGTATACCATCCCCCTCACAGTTATCATCGTATTTATCTGTGTAGGCCTGGCGATCAAGTCCGCGCTGTTTCCCTTTCATTCCTGGCTTCCGGATGCCTACAGCTACGGAACGGCGGCTTCCAGCGCCATTCTCTCCAGCCTGGTATCCAAGAGTTACATTTTTTTACTGATCAAGATATTTTACCGCGTCATTGGACTGGACATTATCATGCACTATCACGTAGAAAATATCCTGTTCATCTTTGCGATCCTCGGCATGATTCTGGGGTCTGTCAGCGCCATCCACCAGATGGACATACGACGGATGATCGCATTTTCCTCAGTAGCGCAGATCGGCTATATCTACATGGGCATCGGACTGGACACAGAGGCTGGTATTCTCGCCGCCCTTTTCCACGTCATCTCCCATGCGGCATCTAAGTCTCTGCTGTTTATCTCTGCCAGGGGGCTGTCGGAAGTATCCGGAAACAGCAAGCTGTTTCCGGACCTGAAAGGGGCCGGCTACCGGAACATCATTGCCGGTATCGGTTTCAGTACGGGAGCTCTCTCGATGATCGGCATCCCTCTCTTTGCCGGGTTTACCTCCAAGGTCTATTTTGCCCTGGCCACACTGGAGTCTTCGCCCTTTAAGCTCTGGACAGCCATGATCGCCCTTGCCATCAGCACGGTGCTGAATGCTGTTTATTTTCTGCACACAGTACTTACCATATATACACCCGTCAACAAGACAGAACGGATCGGATTCCGGGCTAAACGGCAGTTTACTCTTGCCATCCTGTTATTTGTCCTTCTGAACCTGTTTCTGGGTATCGGATCCAACCTTGTATGGCAGACGATCCAGATGGGAACCGACATGTTTATCTAACGATGAGAAACACGCTTTGCAATGAAGTTTTTTATAAAAGGAGGCTGTTATGCTGGCGATACCGGTTTTACTGCCGCTGCTTTGCGGCATGATATTATTTTTTGCTTCTCCCCGTCTGGAGCAGTATCTTCCGGAACGGAGAAACTGGCTGACCGGCTTTACCGGACTGGTCACCATCCTTGTTTTTCTGTGCACACTTATGAACCTTTTGGCGCCGGAAAACACTTTGATCCTCTGGCACATCAAAGAAGATGTGCCGGTCATGTTTCACCTCGACCGCCTGGGAAAACTATTTGTCGCCCTCGTTACTGCCATGTGGCTCCCAGTCACCATACATTCCTTTGAATACATGAAACATGAATGGAAAAATGTACGGTTTTATGGCTGTCATCTTATGACGCTCGGGGTGGTTCTCGGCATCTGCAGCGCGGGAAACCTGGTCACCATGTACCTTTTCTATGAGGGTATGACCCTTGCCACCATCGGCTATGTCATCCACTCCCAGACAAAAGAAGCCATATCTGCTGGTTTTAAATATATCTTTTACTCCATCGCCGGGGCCTTTCTCGGTCTGATGGGATTTTTCTATATCTATCAGTTCGGCACTACCCTTGCCTTCACGCCGGGAGGCGTGCTGGATCCGGCGAAGGTGGCGGGGCATGAAGGACTGCTCCTCGTGATCCTCTTTGGTATGATCGTAGGTTTTGGTTCCAAGGCAGGTATGTTTCCTCTGCATGGCTGGCTTTCCACAGCCCATCCTGTGGCACCAGCCCCCGCAAGTGCCATCCTCTCTGGTATCAATACAAAGATGGGTGTACTTGCGATCATCCGTGTAGTCTACTATATCGCCGGAGTCTCATTCCTGAAGAACACCTGGGTACAGACCGCATTTATTACCTTGACGCTGATCACTGTATTTATGGGATCGATGCTCGCTTACAAAGAGAAAATACTCAAACGGCGGCTTGCCTATTCTTCAGTGAGCCAGGTATCCTATATCCTGTTTGGGGCGGCACTTATGCATCCCATGGCGCTGGCTGGCGCGCTGGCACATGTTATCTTTCACTCGATTATGAAGAATGGATTGTTCCTCTGTGCCGGTTCCATCATTTATAAAACAGGAAAAACAAAAATAGATGAATTAAAGGGAATCGGCAAACAGATGCCCGTCACCCTGATCTGCTTTACCCTGCTGGGGATCTCCATGGTGGGAATTCCTCCGTTTTGTGGATTTTTCAGCAAGAAAGACCTCTGTCTGGGGGCTCTGGCGACCGGAATTCCTTTTGTGCGCTATGCCGGTCCGGTAATCCTACTAATCAGCGCCCTGCTGACCGCCGGCTATCTTCTGGTTCCCGCCTTCCAGGCATTTTACCGCACGCCAGAGGGGGTAAAGGAAGGGGAAAAACCGATGAGTTGTGAGGCAAATCTATGGATCCTGATTCCTCTGGTTCTTCTGGCAGCAGCTGCTGTCATACTTGGAATTTGCTTTTCTGGTTTTGAGAAACTTTGCACCGATATCGCATACCTGAACAGTATTTTTTAAATAAGCCTGGAGGACCTGCCTGACGGCAAACCCCAACGGCGTGAAAGAAATGGTGATAAAATGAATGGAATCTTACTTATTATACCTGTTCTTCTTCCCATACTGGGCGGAATGCTGCTTCCCCTGTTCCCATTTAACAGCAGAAGGCAGCGCAATATCTATGTGGAAACCATTGTGGTAGTCAATTCTCTCCTAATGTGGTATCTGCTGATCACACATCCCATGTCCTACACGAGACTGATCAACCTGGCCGGCATACTGGAAGTATCCGTCCATCTGGATGGCGCTGGTATGATTTTTGCGGCACTGGTAGCCACTCTGTGGCCCTTTGCCACGCTGTATGCCTTTGAATACATGAAACACGAAGGAAGTGAGAAACGTTTTTTTTCCTTTTACACCATCACCTACGGCATCACTCTTGGTATTGCGCTGTCCGCCAACCTCATGACCATGTACATGTTCTACGAGATGCTGACGCTGGTTACCATTCCTCTGGTCATGCACTCATTTAAAAGAGAAGCGAGATTTGCCGGCCGGAAATATGCCTATTATTCCATCGGGGGCGCGGCCTTTGCCTTTATCGGCTTTATCTTTATTCTGAACTATGGAAGTTCGATGAATTTCACCTTTGGCGGCGTACTGGACACGGCTAAAATTGGAGCGGATACCAATGTGCTCCTCGCCGTCTTTGTATTCATGGTACTGGGCTTTGGCGTAAAGGCTGCGATCTTCCCGCTGCATGGCTGGCTGCCCACTGCCTCCATCGCACCGACTCCGGTCACAGCCCTGCTCCACGCAGTTGCCGTAGTCAAATCTGGTGCTTTCGCCATCATCCGCATCACTTACTACATTTTCGGGACTGGATTTTTGCGGGGCACCTGGGCGCAGTATACCGTCCTTTTGTTTGTGGCGGCAACGATCCTGTACTGTTCTTCCAGTGCGGTAAAGGAACAACATTTAAAGCGCCGTTTCGCCTACTCCACTTCCAGCAACCTTTCCTATATTCTGCTTGGCGTTCTCCTTATGACGCCGGGAGGACTGGTGGGAGGCTTTACCCATATGATCTTTCATGGCATAATGAAAATTACACTGTTTTTTGCCGTGGGCGCCATCATGCACCAGACCGGCAGCACCTATATATATGAAATATCCGGATATGGAAAAAAGATGCCTGCGGTCTTTGCCTGTCTCTCCATCGCAGGCATCGCCCTGATCGGCATTCCGCCCCTCACCGGATTTATCAGCAAATGGAATATCGCTACGGCTGCCGTCGGCGCCTGGCAGCAGGGAAACAGACTGGCACCGGCTCTGATCTGTGTTCTGATCCTGTCCGCTTTCCTGACATCGATCTATATCTTTACGATCATAATAAAAGCCTATCTTCCGGCAAAGACTACACTGCCACCAGAGGGACAGGCTCCAGAAGAAATACAGACAGACAGAAGTACCAGAGAGATCTGTGACCCAAACTGGCTCATGAAACTGCCTATGGTTCTGTTTGCCATACTGATCTTTCTATTCGGCATATATTCCGCGCCCCTGATGAACTTTTTCAGCCAGGTGGCGTCAGGTAGGATCTAGGAGGTGATAACATATGGATTGTTCAATGATGAGTTTTACACTGGAAAACCCGTTAAGCCCTTATTTTATCGGAATCACACTGGCTGTATATCTGGTCACTGCCAGCACCCTTCCCCAGCTTTTAAAGGGCTCCCGGAATAATAGACGCTTTTTGCTGTTTTATGTACTGACTGGCGCAGCTTCCCTGGGAATTTTCGCCGCCGCAGACTTTTTTACCCTGTTCTGCTTTTTTGAGATCATGACACTATGTTCTTTTGCTTACGTGGGCTGTGATGAGAGTCAGGCTTCCCGGAAAGCTGCCATGTCCTATCTGATGTATGGTATTCTGGGCGGGCTTGTCATGCTCTTTGGTCTGATGCTGATCTACTGGTGTTTCGGGACACTGAGCTTTCAGCAGCTGACAGATACTTCTTTTGCGCCGGCTGACACACCTCTGCTCTACACCGCCGGAAGCTGTCTTCTCTTTGGTTTCGGCGCCAAGGCGGGCATGTTTCCTTTGCACACCTGGCTGCCAAAGACTTATACCGCAGCGCCTTGTGCAGGTACGACGGTACTGTCGGCAGTACTGTCCAAAACCGGTATCTATGGAATCCTTATGGTCAGCTTATGTCTTTTTCAAAACAATCCCGCTGGAGAAGCCTGGGGAGCTGCCCTGTCGATCCTGGGCTGCCTGACGATGTTCACCGGAGGACTGCTGGGGCTGTTTTCCACCAATGTAAAACGGACCCTCGCCTGTTCTTCCATGTCCCAGATCGGATTTATTCTGGTAGCCATCGGATGCAGCGATTCCCTGGCTGCCCTGCTGCACACGGTAAACCATTCCTTGTTTAAACTGATCCTCTTCACCATCGTCTCTTTCCTCTTCGGCATGACCAGGGAACTGGATTACAACCGTCTTGCCGGTTTCGCTAACCGCAAGTGGTGGCTGAAACTGCCATTTATCTGTGCTGCCCTGGGAATCAGCGGTGTCCCTCTCTTCAGTGGATTTGTGAGCAAAACATTGATCCACCACGGAATCGAGACCTGCATGCACGTCTCTCCTTACGCAGATGTGTATCAGAGTGTGGAATGGATCTTCCTCATTTCCGGCGGCATGACCTTTGCCTATATGCTGAAAATGTACTTTGCCCTGTTCCACAATCATCCCCAGGATGAGAGCTGCCGGGAAGATACCTGCATCGCAAAACCGGGATCCCTTTCTGTATTTCTGCTCTATGCCTTTGGTTTTCTCTGCCCTGCCATCGGACTGTATCCAGAGGCACTGCAGCTGCTCCCCGTGTGGGAGAACCTCAAAGGAATACTGATCTCACTCTCCATCGGTGCCCTGATCTATCTTATCTTCATCCGCACCTGCACGATGAAACAGGAGAGCCGGGAGGGACGTTCCTATATCCGTTATATCGATATTTACCCTTCCTGGCTGGATATTGAGGAACTGGTCTACAAACCAGTATTTTTGAAAATACTGCCCTTTATCGGCGCTCTGTTCAGCCGGGCTGCCGACCGCCTGATGGACGGTCTTTCGATTCTCATAATGAAAACACTACTGTGTCCCAGGGGACGCTCCCATGTGCGCAATGATCACCCTCTGGCCTATGCCGCCGGCAAAGTGGCTGACGCTGTCTTCACACTGGTGCATGTAAAGATTCGGAAAAAGCCTCCCGTATCCCGGGCTTCCTATGCGGATCTGTTCACCGTGGGAAGCACCGAATTTACCCGCGCTGCCAGACTGGTTCTCTACAGTGTATCCTTTGGGCTTCTGCTGTTTGCGCTGGGACTTACGGCGACACTGGTATATCTGCTTGCTACTCTTCAATAATCTTGAAAAAAGGGGGATCACTTATGAAATGGATCAAATTTACACTGGATACCCATACCGACGCTGTGGATATCCTAAGCTATATGTTAGACGAGATCGGCATAGAAGGAATTGAGATCGAAGACCACCTTCCACTGAGCGAGTCAGAGAAAAAACAAATGTATGTGGATATCCTGCCAGACCCGGAGATCAATGATAGTTCTGCCAAAGTTCACTTTTATATGGAACCCCAGGACTGCAATCCCGAAAAAATTATGCTCCAGGTTCATGAGATCTTTCAGGAGATCAAAGCTTATACAAATATCGGAAACGGCACCATAAGTCTCTCGGAGACGGAGGACAAGGACTGGATCAATAACTGGAAGACCTTTTTCAAACCCTTCCGCGCCGCTGACAACGTGATCATAAAACCCACCTGGGAGACGTGTACATTAGAGGACTACCAGCCTGACAGGGATATCGTGATCGATATAGATCCAGGTGTCGCTTTTGGAACGGGAACCCATGAGACTACAAAGCTTTGTATCCAGGCACTGTCCAGATGTGGCTGTCAGGATAAGCGCATCCTGGATGTAGGTTGCGGAAGCGGGATTCTCGCCATCTCAGCGCTGAAGCTGGGCGCCTCTTTCGCAGCTGCCACAGATATCGATGAGACAGCTGTAGAAGTCGCCAGGGAAAATATGCTGGTGAACCATATCTCTACTGAGACTTTTGAGCTCTTTGCAGGAGATTTGATCGGCAATGTGGCTGCTGACCACTCTTACACCTTCCATGCACCGGCTAACACCATACCTCTCGGGGAAAAGATCGGAGACGGATATGATATCATCGTGGCAAATATTCTCGCTGATGTCATCATTCCCCTGTCCGGCGTTCTCCACCCTCATTTGAAAGAAGGCGGGATCTTTATCTCCTCCGGCATCATTAATACTAAGGCGGATGAAGTAGAGGCCGCCCTGAAACAAAATCACTTTCAAATCCTTTCAAAAGAAACTTTAAAGGAATGGGTCTGCTTTATTGCTTCTTAAACTTTTTCTTAAATCAATGCATCATTTTTCCCTTTCACTACTCTTATTTATAGAAGCTTCTAAGAGGATATTCCCAAAGTCATAAAATTACTTTGGGAATATCCTCTGGCACCACTGTGCAAAAAACAATGGAGGACGGTTTATGAAAACAAAATTACCTGAACTCGTCAGGCAGGCAAAGCAGGGAGATGCCTTTGCTTTTGCCCGGCTCTATGAAGAAATCTATAAAGATTTGTACCGCTTTGCTTACTGTACCGTAAAAAATGCCTATACAGCAGAAGATGTGGTCAGTGATTCAGTGCTCCATGCCTATGAAAACATACATAAGCTGCGAAAAAATGAATCCTTCCGCAACTGGATGTTTCAGATCGTGGCGAATGAATGTAAAAGGCAGTTCCGGCTCCAGTCAAAGACAGTTCCCTATGAGACAGATGTAGTACAGGATACCCCTCAGCCGGTTTCTGATCCTACAGACCGGCTGGCGATAAGGCAGGCATTTGACCTGCTGAACGAACAGGAGCGTCTGATCGTAGGGTTAAGCCTCTATGGCGGTTACAGCGGTAAAGAGATCTCCCACTTTCTACACAAAAAGGAAAATACGGTTCGTTCCATAAAGAGCCGTGCACTGGACAAAATGAAACAGATATTGGAGGTGTCAGATGATGATTGAGGAAAAATTAAAACAATTAAGCGAAGATATTTTGATACCGGATACCCTGAAACCAGATCAGATTGAAAAAAAGCTTCAGCACGCTAAGGCAGGTCATCAGAGCCGGTATGCCAGACGTTTCACTACCAGGCTTGCAATAGGAGCCGCCTGCTTTCTGCTTGTGGCTGCTTTGGGAAATTATCTGCTGGCTTCTGGCATTCTAAATATTAGCCTGGATCCGACAGCTGGGCAGAATTCAGCCCTGGCGCCAGGTTACACCGCTCCGGCCACCAGCCCCACGCAGCCACGAGAGGAAACAGCAGCCCCAGAGGGGGAAATATACGAAACACTGAGACAGAAAATAGCTCTGGATATGGAGAGCAGCGGAAGCGGTCTTGCCTATGAAAACGAATATGACCTGGCAGAGGCCGTCCCAGAGAAATCAAAAGCAGCCGATACCGCAGGAAGTGCGGACTCTGCACTAAGGAGCTCCTCCAAGGATTACTCCGGCACCAATCTCCAGGTACAGAACGTAGATGAGGGCGATGTGGTAAAAACCGACGGAACTTATATCTATATATCTGCCACAGATACCTTTGGGAGCAGCGTGTGCATTTATAAAGCAGAAGGGAAAAATACTAAAAAACTAACAGAATTCACCGTGGATTCCATAAACATTTCGGAGATGTATATAAAAGACCATTTTCTTGTACTGGTAGGCAGTGACTGGGAAAAGCAGTCAACGCCCACGAAGAAAAAATCATCCGGAGCATATACAGAAAACGGCATCCAGCAGGAAAATACACTGGTTCTGGTCTATGACATAACAGATATTGAACACCCAAAACAGACTTTCCGTAAAAACCAGTCCGGAATCTATTCCAACTCCCGGATCAACGGAAACTATCTCTATACTTTTTCTGTCATGTATGCTGTCTCTGCTGACGAAAAGGATAAAACGGAATACTACATTCCCTCTGTTGGGGGCAGTCTGGTTCCGGAAGACCGTCTGATCATCCCCTCTGGCGTCTCCTCCCACGCCTATATGGTTTTCACATCGCTGGACATCACAGGGGAAGATGACTTTACTGATACTTTATCCATTCTTGGCGGAGATGATATCTGCTATGTCAGTGAAGAGAATATATACATCGCCTCTCTGGTGGCAGATAACACCAAAACAACCATCAGCCGTTTTCACTACCAGGATGGAAAACTCACAGAAAATGGTGAAAAAACCTTCCGCGGGAGGATACTTAACCAGTTTTCCATGGACGAGTACGCAGGAAAACTACGCTTTGTGGCCACCACGGAGAACTCTGGCAGAACAAAAACCTCTAACGGTCTCTATGTTCTGGACGAAAACATGGAACTGTTAGGCAAAGTAGACCGTCTCGCCAAATCAGAACGAATCTATTCTGCCCGGTTTATGGGGGACAAAGCATATTTTGTGACCTACCGGGAGACGGATCCGGTATTCCTGGTGGATCTTTCCGATCCCACCAAACCCGTAGTAAAGGATAAGCTGAAGATCCCCGGATTCTCCGAATATCTTCAAAGCTATGGGGAAGGACTGATGCTGGGGATCGGCAGTAACATCAATAAAAACTGGGATACCCAGGTAAAGTTGACGATGTTTGATATTTCCTCAGACACAAATGTCCGGGAGATACACACCAAACTTCTGGAAAAGGAGACCTACAGCCTGGCTGGAAAAAATCATAAAGCGATCCTGGCAGATGCCGGCAAAAACCTGATTGGCTTTGCAACAGAGTCTTATGATAAAAAAGGAAAGCAAAAAATCACATACCGTCTCTATTCCTATGACAGGAAGAAGGGCTTTCAAAAACTTGCCGCCCTCTCGCCCAAAGACATGGAAATGTCTTCTGTCAGGGGATTGTATATCGGTGAACATCTGTATCTGGCTGACGGCGAAGGCATCGGCGGCATATATGTATACGATCTGAATACCTTCAGACAACTGGCTAAGGTCACCAAATAAAAAAGGGATGGCTGAAAAGCGCACACCGCCAGAGAATGGAACCAGGCATAAAGCCTATTCAATCCTTTGGCGGTGTTATTTTAACTAAATGGCGCCATCGACTTAGCTCAAAGGGCATTTTTGAATTTCGTCCTGAGCCGCCCCGTCGGTGCTAATTAAATCCATATAATTTTCTGGAAATACTGTAGCCCCAGACTACCATCTTCCGGCCAGCCTTTCCCCGTATCTGCATTGGCTTGCTGAGCACCTGTTTATTTACGAGACGAAAGGTATTCCGGCTGGAATTTTTCAGATACTTCCAGAGCTCTGTCCGCTTTTCCAGACTCTCCTCAGAGCCCTCTTTGATCAGAAATACAGAACTGACCGTCATCATCATGGCGAGGTATTTCACCATATAATCTCTAAGCTTTTTATTCTTGATCTTATTCAGATCATGGGCATCGATCATCAGCTTATTCACCTTGATCTGCTGATCAATACGTCCCATCATCACCTTCTCATTCACCGACTGGTCATCCCTGCCGATAAAATAACGGTACAGATCTACATCCATATAGTACATCGTCTTTACATAAGGCAAAGGTGTATATACAAATATGTTATCCACGTAAAAAGTGTGCTTAGGAAGCACCAGACCACAGTCCAGGAGCATCTGCGTCCGGTAGATCACCGAGTGCATCAGTATGTTCTGGCTGATCTTAAACTTCTTGATGTCACTCCAGCCAAATACCTTCTCCTGAGGAAACACTCCTTCATATCGAATCGCTTTATGCTTATGCACACTAGGTTTTTCATACACATAGTTTGCCAGGAACATATCCACCAGCCGGCCTTCCCGGATAAAGCTGCGAAGCTTCTCCAACACCTTGACCAGTGCTTCCCTGTCCAGCCAGTCATCACTGTCCAGCACCTTATAATATAAACCTTTCGCATTTCTAATGCCGGCATTTACAGCCTCACCGTGTCCTCCGTTTTCCTGGTGGATCACCCGGATGATCCCAGGATTCTCCTTTGCCAGCTCATCAGCTATTTTTCCCGTATCGTCTACGGAACCGTCATTTATAATAAGGATCTCCACATCTTCTCCACCCACCAGCACACTCTCCACAGCATGGCGCATGTAATCCTGAGAATTATAACATGGAATCGCTACTGTTAAAATCTTCATGTTCTCCTATACCCTCTCTGCCAAATCCAATGCCCGTTCTACGATGGCATCAATATTGTAGTATTTATATTCCGCCAGCCTTCCAAGCAGATAAAATCCAGGAATCTGGACTACCAGAGCCTTATACTTCTCAAACAAGGCATCATTCTCTGGATTATTGATGGCATAATACGGAATTTCTCCTTCGCTTCCCGAATATGCCTTCGGATACTCCTTCACAATGGTAGTATCCTCCATATCCAGCTGACCGGACAGATATTTAAACTCTGTAATCCGCGTAAATTCCTCACTCACGGTGTAATTAACCACCGCATGGCTCTGATAAAATGGTTTTTCATAATGTTCAAAGTGAAAATCCAGAGAACGATAGGGAAGCCTTCCATAACGGCATCCAAAAAACTCGTCCAGTGCACCGGTAAAGATCACGTCACCGTGAAATGGATTTCCCTCAAACCACACTTTGACATCTCCCTCCGGATCCAGGCTCAGCACGTCTGTCCCCTGGCAGTTCAGCCTGATATCAATCCCATCATGATCCAGCATTTTTTGAAAAATCTCCGTATACCCGTGTAGGGGAATGCCCTGGAACCTATCCTGAAAATACCGGTTATCGCGGCTCAATAATACCGGGACCCTTCCGGAAACTGCCGGATCGATCTCCTTGGGCGACTTGCCCCACTGCTTCATAGTATACTTAAGAAAAATATTTTCATACACATACTGTGCAATTTCCTGAAGTTCATCGTCTGGGTGATTCATAAGTTCCAGAATCGGAACCCGCGCCCCCTCTCCAAAAGAGGAAATAAGCTTTTTCTCAAGCTCTGGAGCCCGTTCACCATACACCATTTCCAGCGTATTCAAGTTAAAGGGGATCGGCAGCTCTTTTTCTCCGATCTTTCCCACCACTTCATGCCGAAATGGGTACCACTCTGTAAACCGGGATAAGTATCTATATACCCGTTCACTGTTTGTATGAAATATATGAGGTCCATATTGATGGATCAGTATTCCATATTCGTCCTTACGGTCGTAGCAGTTTCCGCCGATATGAGATCTGGAATCTATGATCAGAACCCGCTTTTTCTTCTCAGCCAGTTCCCTGGCCACAACGGCACCTGCAAATCCACAACCGATCACTATACTGTCATACATACTGTTCTCCATTCCCACTAATACAACAAAAGTTCTTCTATATTAGTCCAAAAAGCGCATCTTGTTTTCTTTCGATCCCTTCTTGACCGGTGCTGCCGCCACTGGACGGTTCATCCCCGCAGCATCCTTGAGACCACTGGACAGCTTATCTTTACACTGTTTGCAAAAACGTCCTGTCTTAATTATAGTACCACAATTTTCACATTCAATTCCCACCGGAGAATCCTCAGAAAAACATAGTCTTTCTTCTTTCACCCAGCGCTTGATCTGGCGTATCGATACATCCATCTCTTCCGCCAGTTCATTGATGCCGACCTTTGGATGATCATACACGTATTTTTTCACTTCCGTAAATTTTTCATCCATTTTTTTTACACACTGCGGACAAATTCTTGATCCACTTATATAGTTAAAAATTTTACCGCAGCTCTTACATGTGATCACTTCCATACCATCTACCTGCCTTCCTCCATGCCAATAAATGTCACGGTTTTAGTCTCCCCTGCCTATACAGAGACAGAGAAAATATATCCTGTTAGTTCCTGCCTCTTTTAATGCTTTTCCACAGGCCTCCAATGTGGCACCTGTCGTATAGATATCGTCCACCAGCAGCACGTTCCGATATCCTCTGCCGGTCTGAATGACACCAAAACTCTTTTGAAGATTTTCTATCCGGGCCCTTACATCAAGCCCTTTTTGCGGTCTCGTATTTTCCGTACGGATCAGGTAATCCCCCATCACAGGAATCCCCAGTTCCATTCCAATCTGTGCCGCTATGTATTCTGCCTGGTTAAATCCCCGGAAACGAATTCTCTTTTTATGCACTGGCACCGGAAGGATCACTTCCGGCGAAATTTCTTTGATCCAGGTACCATATCTTTTTACGAGTTCTCCGGCAAAATAAGCACCACATGAAAGTTCTCCGCCATATTTAAAATTCGCAATGGCAGTCTGCATCATGCGGTCATAAGAATACAATGCCATTCCCTTCATCACATAAAATGTTTTCCCTCTGCAGTCCCCGCACAGTTCCTCTTCGGATATGTCCAGAGACTTTGAACAACGTTTGCAGCGAGGCTCCGTCACGGGATGAAGCTGCCTTCGGCAGGCGCTGCATAATGCCCCCGTCGCCCTCTTATTTAATACATCATGGCATATGACACATTTTTTCGGAAATACTGCATCCAGCAATAAATTCCACAAAATAACCCCTTTCCACAGGGCAAACCGCTCACTATTATTCTACCAGAGATTTAGTGGTATTGCAATTCTTTTAAACGAATTTCCAAGGTGGAATATCTTTTTTGCTCGGATTTATTGCCGATCATATCATAAACCGCTTTTTTACTCCCCACAATTGTCACACACTGCCTGCCCCTGGTAACCGCTGTATACAAAAGATTGCGGTTCATCAGCACTCTGGGCCCCCCCATCAGAGGGATGACAACTGCCGGATACTCGCTCCCCTGGGATTTATGGATCGTGATGGCATACGCCAGTTCCAGCTCATCCATATCTCCAAATCCGTAAGTGACCAGCGTCTCTTCATCAAAGGCTACTATTAATTCTTTATTGAACAGATCAACCTGGCGGATTACGCCACAGTCTCCGTTAAACACACCGGTGCCCTCCTCGATGACCACACCGTGGAATCCCTCCACCCTCCAGGGCATCTGATAGTTATTCTTGATCTGCATCACCTTATCTCCCTCGCGGAAAATAGTGCCATGGACTTCCAGCTGCGGTTTCCCCTCCGTTTCCGGGTTCAGATATTTCTGTAGGATCTGGTTACAGCGGATCACGCCCAGCTCTCCCTTTTTCATGGGAGTCAACACCTGTACGTCAAAGGGGGTGCAGTCCGTGTATCCTGGCATCTTATCCCGCACCAGCCAAAGCATCACCTCCAGCACGCCATGGCTGTCCTCCCGTTCCAGACAGAAAAAATCCTGACTCTTATTATCCAGAGCGATGGGCTCACCGTGATTGATCCGGTGGGCGTTGACTACAATATCACTTTCTGCCGCCTGGCGAAAGATCCGTTCCAGCCTCACCACACTACAGCAGCCAGAGCTGATGATATCTTTCAGTACATTTCCCGGCCCCACACTTGGCAGCTGATTTACATCCCCAACCAGAATTAGTCTTGTTCCCACAGAAACCGCTTTTAAAAGACTGGTAAAAAGATAAATGTCCACCATGGACATCTCATCAATGATCACCACATCTGCTTCCAGCGGGTTCCACTCATTCCGTTCAAATACTCCCTGTCCCTCCGCCGACTCCGAAAAGGATGCTTCATTTTCTGCTATCCCTGCACCATTGTACTGCAGCATCCGGTGAATGGTCTGAGTCTCCCTGCCAGTAGTCTCACTCATCCGCTTGGCTGCCCGTCCCGTGGGCGCCGCAAGCAGAATCGTCTGACCCTGGGATTCAAGAAGCTTGATGATCATATTGATGGTGGTGGTTTTTCCTGTTCCCGGCCCCCCTGTCACCACCAGCAGTCCATGGCTCATAGATTCTCTGACAGCCAGCACCTGCTGCTCCTCCAGTTCGATTTCCGACTCTTTCTGAAGCTTTTTAATCACCCGGTCCAGGGAATCATCATAATCCGCTGATACATTTTCGATGTCCAGAAGCATTCTGGCACAATTCATTTCATTATAATACAGATTGGGTAGATAGATCTTCTCCCCGTCCCGAATAACGCTCTTATCTATCTCCATTTCATCGGTCATGCGCATGAGACGCTCCACACCCACACCGAGAAACTCCACGCAGTTGCGGTACAGAAGTTCTTCTGGCATATAGATATGCCCGGAATTGCTTCCCAGTCCCAGCACATACAAAATTCCGGCACGGATCCGGTAATCCGAGTCCATATCCAGTCCGGTCCTCATGGCGATGCCGTCGGCAATGCGGAATCCCACTCCCCGGATGTCCTCCGCCAGCTTATACGGATTATGTTTCACCACATCATACAGCTCTTCCCGGTAGGTCTTATAAATCTTGACTGCCAGCTGGTTGCTGATTCCATATTGCTGTAAAAACAGGAGAGCATTGCGCATCTCCCTCTTCTCCTCAAACTGATCGGCGATATCCCGCGCTTTTTTCTCACTGATCCCCTTGACCTCACTGAGACGTTCCGGTTCTTTCTCGATGATCTCAAAAGTCTTGTCTCCGAATTTATCTGTAATGCGCTTTGCCAGCCCCCCGCCGATGCCTTTGATGGCCCCGGAAGCCAGATACCTCTGCATCGAAACCACGTCATCGGGATCTCTGCTCTCACTGCTTTCTACTTTAAACTGTTCGTGATATGTGGGATGCTTTACCATGCTGCCCCGCAGCACCATGTATTCCCCCTCATTAATAAAGGGAAATACACCCACACAGGTCTCCAGTACTTCACCCTCCTCATTTTCACAGGCAAACTCAAAGACCGTATATCCATTTTCTACATTGCGGTAAATAATATGCTCCACATATCCCTTCCGCTCTTCCATATTAATTCCCATTCCTCCAAAAAGGCGCCCTGTACAGGGCGCCAGTTTTTCCATTATGTTGTCACTGGTTTGGTGTTGCAAACCAGTTTATTAACTAAATATCAACAAAGTGGCAAGACCACTTCCACATCTATTCTTCCGTCGTGGTGAGCCCCATATTTCTAGCCATGGAATCATAGAGAGTCTGGGCGATACCCAGTCCATTTCCTGATGCTACCATGTTTTCTGCCAGCGCCTGATACATATTGTCACTGAACATGTCGACATACTCGCCGCCCTCTTCTTCCTCATCACTGAATACCTTCGCCGTCTTTTCCATGGACTGAAACATTTTCTGCAGAAGATACGTCTCAAACTGCTCACATGCCGACATCATTTCTTCGTCCGTCCCGGCATCCTGAATCTGATTTGTGAGACGGTTCGCGGAAGCAGCTCCTGTCAACGAGTCTGCTCCTATGGAAGAGCCCAACAGGGCACTATTTAAATTATTTACAGATAAAGACATTATGTATCCCCTCCTTATGATCTGAGGTTGTTCGCCTGCTGAAGCATCTCGTCGGATGCTGTGATTGCCTTGGAATTCATCTCATAAGCACGCTGTGCAACGATCATATTGACCATTTCATCCACAGCCTGCACGTTGGATCCCTCAAGACGCCCTGACACGATTTGAGACCCCAGCTGATCTGCCGTACTTGTGATTACCGCTCCAGAAGCTGGAGACTCTTTCATAATCGTATCCATGGTACGGTCCAGCCCCGCCGGGTTTGGAAATCTGGCAAGCCCAATCTGTATCCCCATCTGCTGGGCATTGCCGGTGGCGTCCGGATACATAAAATTGCCATATTGATCCACTGACAATTTGGAAGAATCGATCTCCGCCGGGAAGGTAATTGGCTGCCCATTGGCTGCGATCACGGGATATCCGTTGGAATCTGTAAGTGCCATACCATCTCCGGTCACCGATACATTGAAGTTTCCGTTTCTGGTATAACCAATACTTCCATCATTCAGCCGCACCTGGAAAAATCCCTCTCCCTGGATGGCATAATCAAAGGATCCATTGGAAGCAAGAAGTGGCCCCTGGTTAAAATCCGATACAATGGCCGCCGGTCTCACACCAAGCCCTACCTGTGCGCCAACGGGTTTTGGTTCCCCGGTACTGTCATAAGACTTTCCCTGTATCGTCTGGTACAATAAAGATTTAAAATTGACAGCCTCTGTCTTATAGCCTGTCGTATTGATATTGGACAGATTATTAGAAATCGTATCCAGATTTGTCTGCTGGGCGATCATTCCTGATGCCGCAGTCCAAAGTGAACGCATCATAATTATTTCCTCCTAACGTCTGCTCTCGCCTGTCTCATGCCCGCTATATTTTTATCCAAGCTTTCCAACCTGATTTGCCGCCCGTTCGAGCATGGAATCCATAGAGCGGATTACTTTCTGATTTGCCTCGTAGGCTCTTGTTATAGTAATCATATCGACCATTTCGGACACAACATTAACATTTGACATCTCAATATACCCCTGCATCACAGAAGCATTGGCTTCCTTCTCCGTCGCTCCGTCCACAACCGTATACATATTGTCGCCAACTTTTACTATGTAATCATAATCCGCAAAATCCGTAATTTTCAGCCGGTCAACGATAACTCCATCTGCTGTCACCGTTCCGTCATTGCTGATCACAACATTTTTTGCGTCTGTGGGGATCTGAATATCTCCACCTTCTCCCTGCACCCGGTGTCCTTCAGAATCCACCAGAATGCCTTCCTTTGTCACCAGAAAACTTCCGTCCCTGGTATATCTGGTGGAAGTTTCTCCTCTC
>JAAVZE010000094.1 GCA_022791495.1 Eubacterium sp. | reverse complement strand
CTGATGGAGAAGATTCTGTAAAACTTCCATCTTTTTTACCTCCAGTTATTTAGTGATTAGTCCATTGTAGCCAATACGTCGCCGGCTCCAACCATATCACCGGAGTTCACGTTTATACTTGCGATCTTTCCATCCTGAGGCGCTACCACTTCATTTTCCATCTTCATCGCCTCAAGAAGAAGAATCACATCGCCTTTTTTCACCTCTGCCCCCACACTTGCTTTCACAGCCAGGATCTTACCAGGCATCGGTGCTGTCACCTGAACAGAACCGGCTGAACCACCTGCTGCCGGAGCTGGTGCAGACGTCGGTGCGGGCGCCGCTGCCACTGGAGCCGGAGCTGCTGGTGCAGCTGCTGCCGGAGTAGCTGCTCCTGTTTTTTCTTCCACTGATACATCATATACGGTTCCATTTACTGTAATAGTATAATTTTTCATGTGTTATATCCTCCTAATAATGATAATAGTCATAATAATTTATGATGTTAATACCTCTTTTTAATAGAACGAATCACCAGGCCATCCGCCGGTACCGGAGCCCCCTCCTGTTCCATCGCTGCGGAAACCGCCGCTGTGATCACTGCCACCAGCTGGGTATCATCTGTCTGTGCAGGCGCTGCCGGAGCCGGTTTGGGTACTGGTACCGGTCTTGGTGCCGACTTCGGTGCCGGTGCTGCTTCTTTCTTACCAGACGAACGATCCAGCAGGTCCGGAATAAATTTCATCAGATAAATAATAAAAGAGATCAGGATCAGTACAAGGAACACAGTCCCCATGCCCAATGCCGTATTCACCAGCGCTTCTGGCATCGTTGTCACAACTTCATCCGTTGCTGCCGCTGCTAACAATCCCATTCCATCACCTCATTCCAAACATCTGCATTGCATATATCAACTGTTTACGGATCTCAGAACCTTCGATAATATTATCTACATAACCTCTTTTTGCTGCTATGTTCACATTACACTGAAGCTCATCATACTCTTTTGTCTTTTCCTCCAGTGAAGCTTTGGTATCTTTCGCTTTGCTGATCTCATCCTGATACATAACCTGTACCGCACTCTTTGCATCCATAACGCCGACTTTTGCCCCTTCGAGAGCCAGAACAAGATCTGCTCCGATATGTTTGGAGTTCATCGCCACGTAAGCACTTCCAAAGGCCTCACCAGTGATAACATTTACCTTTGGAACTTCTGCACTGGCAAAAGCACAGGTAAGATCAGCCACTGCCTGTCCAATGGTCTTCTCTTCTTCCATCGATGAAGCATACGCCTTTACATTGGTAAAGGTGATCACAGGGATCCCGAAAGCATCACAGAAATACACAAACTTCTCTGCTTTTTTACATCCTGCTGTGGAAAGTACCTGTTCTGCACCATTTGCCACTGCCCCTACAGTCACGCCATTGAGCGTCATAAGACCGGTGATCATATCCTCTGCATATTCTTTTTTTGTCTCTAAAAATTTCTGATCGTCAGCGATCTGAGTCAGCGCCGCCACAGGATCCGAAATAAGCCCTTCAAAACCATTCAGTACACGGTTCATATCATCCTGTGTCTCTTTTCCTGCATAGTCATCAAAATTCGCAGGAAGGATCTGCACCAGTGAGCGGATCTGTACCAGAACATCTGCTTCTGAATCACAGAGGAAATCTACATTTCCCGCCTCTGCCTGAAATGCAGCTGCCGCAGTATCACACTTATCTGTATTATTGCCATCCACTGCATTGGGTGAGTTCACAAATAACTTACCATTTTGTGTGTCCATCAATGTAAAATCACTTAGTAGTGATGAAATGGCAACACCGCCACCACAGGAACCTAAGATCGCACTGATCTGGGGAATCACACCACTTGCCTTCACCTTGCTGAGATAAAGCTCTCCGAAACCTGCAAGGGCATCCACCGCCTCCTGGACGCGGACGCCGGCACAATCGATCAAACCGACCACTGGTGCTCCTGCTTTCATCGCCATCTCGTACAGTCTGACAATTTTCTTTGCATGCATCTCGCCGATGGAACCATTTAATGCTGTGACATCCTGGCTGTAGACATATACCAGTTCAGAATCGATCACACCATATCCTGTAACGACACCATCCGCCGGCACTGCTTTTTCCTGCATGTTGAAGTCGGTATTTCTCTTCGTCACAAGTCCACCGATCTCAACAAAACTGTTTGCGTCAACAAGAGCTTCGATGCGCTGTCTTGCTGACATCTTTGCTGAATTACTCATATGCAGTCCTCCACTTTATTATATATTATGTCTTGTCAGGATCAGACCAGGAAAACTCTCCTTCTCAAACCCGCTTCTGACCTGCAAACAAAATTTTATCCAATTGTAATTGTAATGCTTTTTCTGCAAAATAGCAACACATTTTTGACTTTTTTCAAAACTTTTACACACATGAAATTTCGTGCTTTTTCATATACATTATAAAAACTCTCCGGGATGAAATCCAATGTTAAAAAAATATCTGATCTATTTTCCGCTTATTCTGGTTTCCCTGCTGTTTTTGTGCTACTGTCACATGGAAAACCGACCAGCGGATCCCAGCTCTGACATACATACTATTACGGAAATCCCACCCGACCATATCCCCCCCACCGCCTCCTCTTCACCTGCCCCCCGGCTGTATGCTTCCGCCGCCTGTGTCATGGACGCAGATTCCGGACATATCTTATATGGAAAGTGCGAGACTTCCCCCCTTCCTATGGCGAGCACCACAAAGATCATGACCTGTATCCTCGCCCTGGAAAACGGTAATATGGAAGATCCCGTCACATTTTCCTCGAAGGCCGCCTCGATGCCAAAAGTCCGCCTCGGTGCTGGAAAGGGCAAAACCTTCCTTCTGGGGGACCTGCTGTACTCCCTTATGCTGGAATCCCACAACGACACTGCTGTCGCCATTGCAGAGCACATCGGGGACAGTGTGGAGGGCTTTGCCGCCATGATGAATGCGAAAGCTTCCGAACTTGGCATGAGCCAGACCAATTTTGTAACTCCCAACGGTCTTGATGCAGAGGGTCATGCCAGCACTCCCGCAGATATGTGCCGCCTGGCTTCCTATGCCTGTAACAACCAGACCTTTTTGGAGCTCATCCGCACACCTTCGAGGACAATCCGCGAGACCAATGGCAAAGGCAGCTTTTCTCTTACAAATCACGATGCCTTTCTAACTTCCTATAAAGGAGCCATCGGCATAAAGACGGGTTTTACCAATAAAGCCGGCTACTGCTTTGTGGGGGCTGCCCGCAGGGACGGCCTCACTCTGGTCAGCTGTGTCCTCGGAAGCGGATGGCCTCCCAATAAATCTTATAAATGGGCGGATACAAAGGCACTGATGAATCTGGGGTTTGAAAATTTTTCTAAGCAGAGTGTCCCTATAAAGGACTTATCCGCTTGTTCTATATCTGTAGAAAATGGAAAGGCGGATGCTGTTGGTATCCTCCAGCCAGAGATCCCGCCTTTTCTGCTCAGTGCGGCAGATACCATCGACGTCCATTACTCTCTGCCGTCAAAAATTCAGGCGCCTGTCCGCCAGGGAACAGCAATCGGCGAGGTACAGATCCTGGTAAACGGTACCCCTCTGGGAAGCTATCCTGTCTATCCATCAGAAGATGTGGAAAAACAAACCTTCGCTGATATCGTATACGATATATTTCATTTGTTTTTATCCTTTTAATACCAATTTATTCTTTTATTAACTTTCTTACATGCAAACTTTATTTTAAAAATCGAAAAAAAGACTTTACTTTTTTTTCATAACATGATATTATGTTTTTGTATTAAAACAGAACGAAGGTGTTCTCATTTTTTGAGGACACCTTTTTTCTTTTTATTGCGCAAATGCTTTTTTTGTGTATAATGGATAGAGGATTTGCGTAATAAGATTTAAAAGTATAGCCGGTCGGCGGCCCTAAATTGATTTGGCACCCTTCCAACTGTGCCGGAATGGAGGAAAATATGGAAACGAACGTAATCTCAGACGTATTTGGAACCAAAGTTTTTAACGATGAAGTAATGCAGGAATATCTTCCGAAAAAAACGTATCAGGCTTTAAAAAAGACGATCGAAAATGGTGAGGAACTCACCCCGGAGGTGGCAAATGTAGTTGCCCACGGCATGAAAGAATGGGCACTTGCCAATGGTGCCACCCACTATACACACTGGTTTCAGCCTATGACTGGCGTCACCGCCGAAAAACATGACTCGTTCATCAGTGCAGAGTCCGATTCCCGGGCAGTTCTGGAATTTAACGGAAAAGAATTGATCAAAGGAGAACCT
>JAAVZE010000093.1 GCA_022791495.1 Eubacterium sp. | reverse complement strand
TTTATATAAAGCCATTTTATATGGCATATGGCGGGATAGCTCAGTTGGCAAGAGCACACGGTTCATACCCGTGGTGTCGGGGGTTCAAATCCCTTTCCCGCTACTTGCAAGCCTTGATTATTCAAGGCTTTTTTTGCGCGAAGGCTATAAGCCGTGCGTCAGAAAATACCATCTACTTGTTGTGAGCTTGCTCACATAAAAGTAGATGAGTGTTTTCTGACATAGGGCGCCAGCCCGCGATTCTTCGCTGCGGAGCAGCGAAGAATGCACGGCGAGCGAAAGAAGATGCCAGCATAGCGAACAAAGTTCGCATGGATGATTTGCTGCGGAGCAGCGAAGAATGCACGGCGAGCGAAAGAAGATGCCAGCATAGCGAACAAAGTTCGCATGGATGATTTGCTGCGGAGCAGCGAAGAATGCACGGCGGGTGAAAGAAGCCGCCAGCATAGCGAACATAGTTCACATAGATGATTCGCTGCGAAGCAGCGAAGAATGGCACAGCGAGCGAAAGAAGGACGAGTGAAAGAAGGGCGAGTGGAGAAATTCTCAGTAATAAGGAGGTCATCTTATGCGGATTGGCACAGGGTATGATGTACACAGACTGGTTAAGGACAGAGATCTGATACTTGGTGGAGTGAAGATTGATCATGAATATGGATTGCTTGGTCACTCTGATGCAGATGTATTGGTACATGCTGTTATGGACGCCCTTTTGGGAGCTGCGGCTTTGGGAGACATAGGAAAGCATTTTCCCGATACAGAGGAAACTTACCGGGGGATCTCTAGTATCTCCCTGCTGGAGCACGTGGCGGGGCTGCTAAAGGAAAATGGGTACGCCGTAGGGAATATTGATTCCGTCATTATCGCCCAAAGTCCTAAAATGGCACCTCATATAGAGAATATGAGGGAAAATATTGCCAGAGCGCTCTCTGTAGAACTCAGCCGGATCAGTGTAAAGGCAACGACGGAAGAAGGGCTTGGGTTCACGGGAGCTGGGGAAGGAATAGCATCTCATGCGGTGTGCATATTAAACAATAATGTCTGACTTGGCGCCATCGAGCTAGTCAGGCGATGCCATCGATAGAAAGAGAGGGATCCTCTGGAATGAACCATCGGGAACTTTGGAAAGAAGTATTTGGTGATACGGACAAATATATCGAATATTATTTTAAAGAAAAGGCGAAAAAAAGTAAAATTTATTCCATATATGAGAGTGACGAATTGGTGAGTATGGCGTTTTTTACGCCTTATGAGATGGTCTGCCGGGGGGAGCTCTGCTCCTGTCCCTATATTGTAGGCGTGGCGACCAGGAAAGAAAGCCGTGGCCGGGGACACATGAGAACAAATATCGAACAGGGGCTGGATGAATTTCGGGAGGCTGGAGCCCGACTTGCTTTTCTTAGTCCGGTGGACGAGAAGATTTATCGGCCTCTTGGGTTTTTGCCAGTATATTACCATGAGCGAATTGAGGTGTATGGGCATAAAAAGAAGTGGTACGAGGTGGTGTCTTTATCTCAGATGGGCAAGGAAAAAATGAAGGAGATGGAGAAATTTACCTGTGATCTTTTGACTGCTTCTGACTTGGATCTCTACATGTATCACAGTACAAAATATTTGTCACAGCTTCATAAGGAAATGAAGGCATTGGAAGGTGAAGTGGTTGCCTTATGGGAAGGTGAGAGAATTTGCGGCGTGGCAGCTTACACCAGGGAAGAAGATGTTTATGAGGTGACAGAACTGATCTGTGATCCCAAAGATGGCAGAAAGGTCATGGAATCACTATGTGCTTATCTGGATGAAGAGGAGACCAAAAAGGTTACCATTTTGGACGGATATTTTCTGGGAGAGGTGTCTGGTGAGGGAATCCAAATTATGCAGTCGAAGAAACCGTATATCATGGTAAAGCTGCTAAATATGAAAGAAGAAGAAACCGGATTACGTGTATATATAAACGACATTACCTGAATGTAAAGGAGAGAAAATGGAAGACGAGAGCAGATTAGAGGGGCGCCACAGCGTATTAGAGGCATTTCGTGCGGGAAAGCTGATCGAAAAGCTGTTTGTGCTGAAAGGGTGTAAGGACGGTCCGGTGCTGAGCATATTGAGGGAGGCAAAAAAAGCAGGAACCCTGGTGGATTTTGTGCCGAAAGAGCGCCTGGACCATATGAGTGAAACCGGGAAACATCAAGGGGTGGTGGCCGTTCTGTCGGCATTTCATTACAGTACTGTAGAAGATATGTTTGAGCTGGCAGAGCAGAGAGGAGAGGAACCCTTTATTTTTCTGCTGGATGGTATTGAGGATCCCCATAACCTGGGAGCTATTATCCGTACCGCCAACCTGGCAGGGGCACATGGAGTGATTATCCCGAAGCGCCGGGCGGTGGGACTGACTGCCACGGTGGTGAAAGCATCTGCTGGAGCGATCCATTATACCCCGGTGGCCAAGGTGACAAATCTTTCTGCCGAGATGGAGCAGCTCAAGGAAAAGGGGATGTGGTTTGCGTGTGCGGACATGGAAGGAGAGATCATGTACCGCCAGAATCTGAAAGGCTCTATGGGGTTGGTGATCGGCAATGAAGGATCTGGTGTGTCGAGACTGGTGAAAGAGCACTGCGATTTCAAGTCAGCGATCCCCATGTCAGGGGATATTGATTCTTTGAATGCCTCTGTGGCGGCAGGGGTTCTTGCATTTGAGATCGTAAGGCAGAGGAAATACGCTGGTACAACAAATATTAAGTAATAGTCTTAATGTTTGTTGTACCAGCTGAGGGGAAGGAAACTGTATGGCAGAGCGGTATGATGATCTTACCGATGAAGAAATCATATTTAAAATCCGACAGGGGGATAATCCAGGCGTGGATTATCTTATGGAAAAATATAAAAATCTAGTACGAAAGAAGGCGAGAGCGCTTTACCTCATCGGTGGCGACAGTGATGATCTGATTCAGGAGGGGATGATCGGGTTGTTCAAGGCGATTCGTGACTATCAGCCGGAAAAGGAAAACTCCTTTTATGGATTTGCCAATTTGTGTGTCGAGCGGCAGCTGTATAATGCAGTGAAGGGAGCAAACCGCCTCAAGAACTCGCCCCTGAATTCCTATGTTTCTCTGGATGTTCCAGTGGGAGGGACAGGAACGGAAGAGACTGGGCAGACTTTGGGGGAGACTTTAGAGAAAAATGGAATATCCAACCCGGAAGATATCATGATTGACAGGGAACGGGTGGGGAAAATCGAGGCGTACATTCAGAACCAACTGAGCCAGTTCGAGCAAAATGTGGTAAATTTATACATTGAGGGCATGAATTATCAGCAGATTGCAGAGCGTTTGGGACGTACACCAAAGTCGATCGATAATGCTCTTCAGCGCATTAAGAAAAAATTAGGTGAATTGTGTTGATTACCTGTTGACATAATCATATTACTCTGCTACAATAATGCGTGGGTTAAAAATTAATCTAAGCTGGCGTGGCACAGTCGGTAGCGCACTTCATTGGTAGTGAAGAGGTCACGGGTTCGATTCCCGTCGCTAGCTTTATAAAATTATAAGTTGTGAAAGATAGGAAAAGAGGAGACGTGAGTTAGCTCATGGGATTCTCTTTTTTCAATTTACAGGACATAAACCTTAGGTATCAATTGGGGGTAATCTGCCTTTTGCTCCCAATATAACAAGGATAGAACATCGCGGAGAGCACGTAGGAGGGAGTTATGGACGCTTCAAGAAGCAGAGGGGAGATTATCGCCTCCCACACCTTTACTTATTTTAATTTTCTGAATCTTGTACTTGCGGGTTTGATCCTCTTTTCAGGCCAGTATAAAAATATGCTGTTTATGGGGATCGTCATTACCAATGCCCTGATTGGAATTATACAGGAAATAAAAGTAAAGAAACTGGTAGATGCGCTGTCCGTAATCACCGCAACAAAGGCAAGGCTGGTGCTGGGGGATGAGATTCGTGAAGTTCCGATTGAATCCTTAAAGAAAGGAGATACGATCCGAATATCTATAGGGGATCAGATTCCAGTGGATTGTGTTACCAGGAAATCCCAGGGGCTGGAGGTAAATGAGTCCCTTCTCACCGGTGAGTCACTGGCTGTTTTGAAAAAAGGCGGCGATATCCTGTATTCAGGGAGTACGGCAGTAGCAGGTACGGCGACGGCAGAAGTGATTCATGTAGGTGAAGACAATTATGCGACGCAGCTCGTAAAAAAAGCAAAGACGAAGAGACGGGCTACTTCCGAGATGCAGATTGCCATCAAAAAAATTATAAAATATGTAGGTTATGCTATCGTGCCCATCGGAACAGTGTTATTTGTTATCCAGAGACAGGTGGCAGGAAATGATATATCTGATTCCCTGGTGAACACTGTGGCAGGAGTACTTGGAATGATTCCGGAGGGCCTGGTACTTCTGACCAGTATATCTTTCATTCTTGGTGTGGGAAGGCTGGCGAAGAAGAATGCCCTGGTTCAGGAGATGGAGGCCATCGAGGCACTGGCAAGAGTAGATGTGCTCTGCCTGGATAAGACAGGTACGATCACCACTGGGGAACTTCGGGTAGAAGAGGTTATACTGGCAGAGGACGCGGATGAAAAGGATGTGTATCCTGCCATGGAGAGGCTCTCCTACGCTTTTGAAGAGACCAACAGTACCACAGAGGCACTGAGGAATCATTTTAAAAATACGGGGAGACTGGATATCGTAGATAAGATTCCTTTTAGTTCAGAAAGAAAATATATGGGGATCACGGTCCGGGACGCAGAGAGAAAAAGCCAGTATTTTCTTGGAGCGCCGGAATATCTCACAGAAGAAAGACGGGCGCTGGAACAGGCAGAGCAGTTTGCCGCAGAGGGGATGCGGGTTCTGCTGCTTACAGATGAAAAAAGAAAACCTCTTGCACTCATCGTCCTGGCGGATGTAATCAAAGAGGACGCCCCGGAGACATTTCGTTTTTTCAGGGAAAAAGGGGTGGATATCAAAATTTTGTCGGGAGATAATCCATTGACGGTGTCTGTTGTGGCGAAGCGGGCAGGGCTTGACGGAGCAGAAAGATATGTAGATGCAAGAGAACTGCCGGAAGAACCGGAACAGCTTCGTGAAGAAATTAAAAAATACCAGGTGTTTGGCAGAGTCTCTCCCGAGAAAAAGCAATGTATCGTAAAAGCCTTTGAGGCAGCGGGAAATGTAACAGGAATGGTGGGAGATGGTGTCAATGATGTTCTGGCGCTGAAGGATGCAGATTGTGGCATCGCTATGGCATCCGGCAGCGATGCCGCAAAGCAGAGCGCTCATATCGTGCTTTTGGATTCGGATTTTTCCTCCATGAAAGAGATTGTAAATGAAGGAAGGACGATCATATCTAATATAGAAAGAGTTAGTGCATTGTATCTGACCAAGACAATATATTCTATATTATTGTGTGTACTTTTTATCATTATCGGAAAAACCTATCCCTTCATACCGATCCAGCTCAGCCTGATCGGTGCGACATCTATCGGTATCCCCAGTTTTGTGCTGGCACTGGAGCGCCATGAGGATACGATTCCAAGAGGCTTTTTGAAAAATGTTCTGCGCATATCACTGCCGGCAGCAGTTGCTTTGACCGGAGGTCTGGTGGTTATCGCATTTTTCTCCCGGCTGTTCCATATGGGAGAGCTGGCGGTTTCGACATGTAATCTACTGGCTGGCGGTTTTGTGAGTTTTGCTGTTCTTTTGGTGGTCTGCATGCCAATGAGCAGAATGCGTTTTGGGCTCTGTGTGACGGTGATCGGCTTATTTTGTGGGGCTGTGCTCCTGTTTCCGCATTTTTTCAATGTCATATCCATCTTTGAATTATTGTTCTGAAGGATTATTGAGAGTCGTCTGCAAGACCAAGCCGGATCAGTTCCAGCAGACGTTCCATTTCACCGTTCAGATACAGGTATCCTATTAGCGCCTCAAAACCAGTGGCAGTACGGTAGTCGTGGATATCAGCGTTTTTAGCTACAGAATGAGACTTGGCATTACGGCCTCTCTTAAAAATAGAAATTTCTTGTTCTGTCAAAGCACTCATGATCCGGGACATAAGCTCAGACTGGGCTTTTGCATTGACGAGATCGCTTGACTGACGGTGCAGGGATTTTACGGCGCCGGATTTTTTCTCAACAATAATAGTCCGGATTATGATTTCAAATACGGCATCTCCCAGATAGGCAAGGGTAAGGGGAGAGTAGCTGTTGATCTCTTTCTGGCTGATTTGAAAGAAGTCGTGAATGTCATCGAGTAAGTGATTTGTGTTCATTTTAAAAAGTTCTCCTTATTTTTCAAATAGTATCTATATCCGCCATAGGAATGACAAAATGTTTCTATATATTGTATCTTGAAACAACCAGAGAAGTCAATTCTAAAAAGAAACAAAATGTGAATAAATTGTAAATAATGTAAAAACAAGGGGGGATGTGAGAGGGGGCTAAAATGAAAAATAGCCTTGCATATTGGACAGAGTGGTGATATAATGATGATAATTTCATTGCGGAAGAAATGGAGTTTTTCCGCAGTAAGAAAAACAATTTAGGAGGTATTTCGATGAGACAAATCGGTACACAGTCACACAAGTGTTTCAGAAGGATTGTCACATTTTTACTGGCGATTGCCATGGTGTTGACATCTTTGGCTGTTTCATCCGTTGACTCTCAGGCAGCGACTAAGAAGGTTAAAAAAGTTTCTATCGGAGTCAAAGTGGGCGGTTCTGGCATACTTGTATTGAAAAAAGGACAGAAGAAAAAGTTAAATGTTTCTGTGACCCCTAAAAAGGCGAGCAAAAAGGTATCTTACAAGTCAAGTAAAAAATCCGTTGTAAGTGTCAGCTCAAAGGGTGTTGTCAAAGCTCGCAAGAGCAAAGGTTCTGCGAAGATCACAGTGACATCCAAGCAGAATAAAAAGAAAAAAGCAACGATCAAGGTTAAGATTGGTACACCGGTAAAGAAAGTATCTATCGATTCCAAAGCTGTTTGCTCATGGAGCAGTGCGAACTGGGTACTTAAAACAGTAAACGGACAGATGCAGAAGGTGTATCCAAAATATAAAGAGACGTTGAAGGTGTCAAAGGGTACATACACGGTCATGAGAGGAAGGGAACTGACTCTTAAGAGTTCAGTTTCTCCGAAAAAGGCGACCCATAAAAAATTGTACTGGAAATCCAGTAAATCCAGCGTAGCTTTCATTCCGGAGGCGTACAGGGCTGGTACCAGCACAAAGATTACCCCCAAAAAAGAGGGAACAGCTAAGATTACAGCAACAGCCATGGACGGAAGCGGCAAGAAGGCAAGTGTGAAGCTGAAAGTTGTTAAATTCATTACGGACAAGACAGCAGCACCAACAGCGCCTCCAGATACCAGGAAGTATACGATGGTCGAGGATTTTGAGAGTTATCCAGTGGGAACAACCTGGACGAAATACACATCTGCCGGAAAGAATTCCGGACATATGACAGTGGTACAGGATCCGGAGAATCCGGAAAATAAATGTCTGGAGATCAGGATGGATGGACCGGAGAAAGCATTTGACTTTGCGCCGATATTCAGTGTAGATACTGCCAACCTGAAAGATTCTGAAGGAGTTTCCGCAGCAGGAAAGACGCTGGGCAATTACACCACGATCCGTGCAGACTGGCGTGTAGTTGGAAATGCACCGGATATTAAGTATAAAGAGATCCGCTGTTATTTTGACCAGTATGGGGCGATCAAGACAACAGATTTCTTCTCTACTACAAATAATGAGACGGATTCAGCACACGTGGCAGGTCATCCGGAATACCGTTTTGGAAAGAATATTTCCATGGCAACGGGAAGTGATAAAGAAGTAGGAATAACTCTTCACAACGATAAAGCTTCGAAGGAAGTACATAAGTATCTTCCGACATACCACGATAACGTATGGAAGATGGAGCAGCCGAATACCCACTTCATTGAGAATTCCTGTACAAAAGGATTTAAGATGAACGAGGCTCAGGCTAAGGTTGGTTTTGCTACGAGAAATTTGATCTTTAATACAACACGTATTAAAGAGGCAGATGATACATTGTTGAATCAGACCAAGTTTGATGTGGTTATGGGTAGTACCTACGAGGGAGATACACTGTATGCTTCCACAGGTGTAAGCCTTGTATATTACATGGACAATGTGGCTCTTGTATCGGATGATGTTCCGATCACCGGATTTGATCTTGCTTTGAGCGAAGGCGGCGATGTTGTTTATCCGGGTGGTTCTACGAATGTTAACGTGAAGTTTACTCCAGAAGATACGACACAGAAGGATCTTACCTGGACATCAAACAATGCACAGGTAACAGTAAGCAATGAAGGAAAGGTAACAGTACCTGAGAACTTTGACTACGCAGGTGCAGAGACCTGTGAAGTAGTGATCACTGCTACATCCAAGGTAAATCCTGCTCTGACAAAGAGTGTGACCATAAAGGTCTGCAAGCTGGTACTTCCTACTGAGCCATATTATGTGGATTTAGACGCATGGTATGATCCGGAGCTTTCTGGAGATCTGAAACCAGAGAAGACTACCGACAGCGAGGGTACCGAGTGCTGGAAGTTTACATTTACAGATAAGAACCAGAGAATTTATTTCCAATTGCCGGAAGAAGTAAATCTGTCGGCATATCAGAAGGCGGAGCTGAAAGGATTTTCAACTTTCCAGACCACTCTGGACTTCTATGACAAGAATCTGCCGGAACAGCAGAAAGTTACAGATGCTGAGTGGTGGAAGAATGCAGCGATAGCGACCCAGCCATTCTATGATGGTTCATCACCGGATCGAAATGATAAGGGTGAATTTGTTACTAGCGGTATTGAGACCTTCTCGGAACTGTTGAGTACTTTGAAATCCACTGAAGCGACAGCAGGTAACTTCAATGCGGTCAAATATATTGCCATCGGAAATGCCTGCAACGATAATGGTCCAGGAGAGTTCTTTGTTTACTCTCTCAGACTGACACCTAAACCACAGGGTGATCTGCCGAAACTTCCTGTTGCAGATATGCCGGATGGAAAGTTTGCAGAGTCCATGGAAGGTGAAAGCGTTTCTCTTCTGGGAGCTGCAAATTCAACAGTAGCTGAGGGCGACGCAAAAGACGGTACACATTATCTGAAAGTTGCTGAGGGAGATAAACCATCAATTCTGATTGACAACCGTGCCGGTGAAGAAGAGAAGCAGTATATGGTAAGTGCATGGGTAAGAGCCGAGGATGCAAATTCCGGTACTGTGACTGTACTCAGTCCGAAAAACTTTATGAAGGCAGAGTATGAGAATTACGAAGATTATGATAAGGTTGAAAAGCTGATATGGAACCAGGCAACAAAACAGGATTTGTCAGGAAACAGTGAATGGGTTCAGATCAGAGCAAGAATCCGGGTTAGCGCAGGAAAGATATCAGAAGTGGGATTTGGTCCTGAAGATGATACGGCATCCTTTGCATTCCAGCTGGATAATATCACGATAGAGTGAAAATAATCACTTTTCAATTAACTATGTATTAAGCGGGGGTCTTCCCCAGGGGAAGACCACTGTTTAAGGAATTTTATAAATTCTATAAAAATTAGGAGGTAAGAGTTTTGAAAAGAAATTTCAAAAGAACTTTAGCTAAAGTTATGGCCGTTGCCCTGACAGTTGCTCTGGCAGGAACCGCAGCACCAGAAGCTGACGCAGCTAAGAAAGCAAAGCTTTCTGCGAAGTCCGTAACAGTAGTTAAGGGAA
>JAAVZE010000092.1 GCA_022791495.1 Eubacterium sp. | reverse complement strand
CGGATCCTCCGCGATCTCTGTCACTTTCACACCTTTACCAGTATGTCCCGTAGCAAAACTAAGGGATTCTTCAAAAGTTGGAAAACTCTTTTCTTCAAAAACAACCATCTTCCTTTTATAAGGGTTTCCCTTCGCATCTCTCGTCGTATTTACATTCGCAATATTCTGCGAAATAACATCACTCCGTACCTGCTGTGCTGTCATACCTGTAGCACTTACATCCAATGCCCCAAAAATCGACATACTTATTCTCCTTTCCTTCCTCTTTATTCGCAGCTATTTCCAATCACCTTCGGTTTTCTTTGCCAGTTAGCTGGTCTTTATCACCGACTTTAACCGAGAAAACTCCTGACTCATAGAATTCATCAATGTGTAATATTTGAGCTGGTTCTTGGCAAGCTCCACGCCCTCCGTATGTATATCTACGTTGTTGCCATCGTAACGATAGCTCAGGCTCACCTGATCGGTATATGTCGTACAATTCAGCTCGTTCAGGTCTATGTTGGAAACTGTCTCGTCCAGAGAGTCAGTCCCTGCCACAGCATTCGACAGATACGTCTCAAACTGTACATCCTTTCTCTTAAATCCCGGTGTATCTGCATTGGCGATATTATTGGCAAGAATATCATTTCTTGTCCAACTGGCATCTGCCGCTTTACCAAGAACATTGATGTAGTTATAAGCATTTGATAAAACCATATTCTCAATCCTTTCTAAATTTTACATATGGTGACGCCGCTAAAAGCGGTATATCAGTTTAAGGACAAAACCGCAAAAGGCATTATGAAAATAAATCACAATTCCATTTGCGACACAAGAAATCCATTTCTATTTTTATTATTTTCTAATCTGACAGATATGATGCCATCTCATATCTTTATTCTTTATGCAAGTTCTTTTCACCATTAAAGTTTTGTTTACTCTTTATAGTTAATTTCAAATTCAGAAAATACGATATCATTCAATATCTTGATATGTGTTCCTTTTACTCCATAGGATTTCGTCTCAAGCAGTCCCGCACTTTCCATTTTCTTTAAAGCATTTACGATCACAGTCCTTGTGATCCCCACTTCCTTCGCAAGACGCGAAGTGACAATCGTACCTTCGCCAGAATCAAGATGGCAGAGAACAAACTCAGCCGCCTTTGTCTCCAACGGTGATAAAATATGCATAACAGAATCCACCACCTGCTGTTTGCGGTTGGCATAATCTGTCTCCTCCGCAACGGAACGCATCATCTCAAGCCCTACAACCGTAGTGCTGTACTCCGTCAAAATAATATCTTCAATGCCGTACACCTGCAGCCTCCGATATAAAAACAAGGTTCCAAGCCGCTTTCCGGCAATATACACAGGAGCAATCAGCGCCTGCAGCTCTCCTGTCTCTTCCCTGGGAATCCCAAGTGTCTCAAGATTCACATTTTCTTTGGTAGATAATACCTCTAAAAATCTCTTACTCAGTTTTGCATCAATCAGCTTGCCTTTCGTAGAAGGAAACCCGGACAAAATCCCCTCTTCTGCCCCCGGAGACATTCCCAGCACCTTCCCCTTGCTGCTGATCACAAATACTTTTGAATCCAATAAGTCCCCCAGGACCTGACACAAATCCGTAAAAGCAACCTTTGAAACACGATTATCCCTAAGAAGCCCGTTGATTTTACGCGTTTTATCCAATAAGTCTACACTCATTTCACAGCCTCACAATCAACCTTTTACAATTTTAGCATACATTAGGATAAAATTCAAGTATTAACCGTTTGTTTTTCACTGTCAGAAGATGGGTTACTTTCTGTGGAAGATGCTCTTTCTTCTGTGGAAGATGCTCTTTCTTCCATATATCCACAGCCAGCATCGGCACAAACCAGCTTATTTCCCTTTTCCAGCAGCATATTTCCACATGTGGGACAGATTTTATCTGACGGCTTCTGCCAAGTCATAACATCACAGTCAGGATAATTTTCGCAGCCATAATAACGCCGGCCTTTTTGTGTCTTCTTAATAACGATCTCGCCGCCGCATTTGTTGCACTTGACGCCGATCTTTTCAAAATATGGTTTTGTATTACGGCAGTCTGGAAATCCAGGACAAGCCATGAACTTTCCATGAGGACCGTATTTGATCACCATATTCCTTCCGCAGTTTTCGCAAACCGTGTCTGTGACCTCATCTTCAATCTTTATCTTTTCCAATGCCTGTTCGGCATGATTCACAGCTTCTTCCAGATCCGGATAAAAGTTCCGGACGATGCTCTTCCATTCCACACTTCCATCTGCCACACCATCCAAAAGGGTTTCCATCGTCGCAGTAAAATTGACATCTACGATACTGGAAAAGGCACTTTTCATAATTTCGTTCACAATGTCTCCAAGATCCGAAAGATATAAATTTTTCTGTTCCTTTGCCACATATCTACGGGAGATCAGTGTGGTGATCGTCGGTGCATAGGTACTTGGACGGCCGATCCCCAGCTCCTCCAGCGCTTTTACCAGGGAGGCCTCCGTGTAGTGAGCCGGCGGCTGTGTAAAATGCTGCTCTTTTTTCAAATCCGCCTGGTCGAATATGGTACCCTCTGTAACCTTGTGAAGCACAGCATTCTTTTCTTCCTTATCCTCATTATCCTGATAAACAGATAGAAATCCCGGAAATACAATCTTGGAACCAGAACTGGTGAACCGGTAGTCCCCAGCATCGATCTTCACTGATGTGGTCTCATATCTGGCACCATTCATCCGGCTTGCCACAAATCGTTTCCATATCACCTGATAGAGCCGGAACTGATCTCTGGTCAGTGAATCTTTTACCATCGCCGGAGTCAGATCTACATAAGTAGGCCGAATCGCCTCATGGGCATCCTGAATTTTTTTATCGTCTTTTTTTACATAATTGGCGGAAATAATATTTTCCTCACCATAATTTTCACGGATAAATTCTTTACACTCCCTGTCTGCCTCATCAGAGATCCGGGTAGAATCGGTACGCAGATAAGTGATAAGACCTATACTGCCCCGTCCCTTCACAGTGACACCTTCGTATAACTGTTGGGCGACCCGCATGGTTTTCTGTGTAGAAAAGTTCATGTTTTTTGCCCCTTCCTGCTGAAGGGTACTCGTGGTAAACGGAAGTGGAGGCTTTTTTGTGCGCTCTCCTTTTTTGATATCCGTCACCTGGTAAACAGCTCCCTCTAATTGCTCTACGATGGATTCCATCTCTGGACCAGAAATATTTTCCTGCTTTTTGGGATTTCCATAATATTTTGCGATCAATGGCTTTTTGCTTCCCTTTACCGCAAAGGCAGCCTCTAATGTCCAATACTCCTGTGGTATAAAAGCGTCAATCTCCGATTCGCGGTCCGCGATGATTCGCAGTGCTACTGACTGCACCCGCCCCGCACTTAACCCTCTCTTTACTTTCTGCCAGAGCAGGGGGCTGATAGAATATCCCACCATACGGTCCAGAACACGTCTTGCCTGCTGGGCATCCACCAGATCCATATCAATCTCTCTGGACTGTTTGATGGCCTGACGGACTGCATTTTTTGTAATTTCGTTGAAAGTGATACGGCTCGTCTTCTTGGGGTCCAGTTTCAAAGCGTGAAACAAATGCCACGAGATCGCCTCTCCCTCCCGGTCAGGGTCCGTCGCCAGATAGATACGATCCGCCTTCTTTACTTCTTTTCTCAGTGCGGCGAGAAGCTCGCCTTTTCCCCGTATGGTAATATACTTTGGTTCAAAATCATTTTCAAAATCAACCCCCATCTGACTTTTGGGCAAATCTCTTACATGCCCGTTTGAAGCTGCCACAGTATAGTTGCTCCCCAAAAATTTTTTGATTGTTTTGGATTTGGCCGGTGACTCCACAATAATTAAATTCTTAGCCATTTCAAAACATCCCCCTTAGATAACATTCCTTATATAATAATGGTTTCCGATCTCTTTGATCAGCCTGCCCTTAAGAAGAGATAAAATACATCCCATCACTTCAGCAGAATCCATTTGAACTTCCTCTGCCAGAACAGTCAAATGTTTTGGCTCAAGACTTAAATTAGCATACACCATTTTTTCTCTTCTTTCAAGAATAAGTTTATTTTTTTTAAAATTTTCTGTCTGGCTTTCGTGAGCCCACCCATAATAATTTAATATATCCTCAGGTGTAGTTACCAGAATTGCACCGTCCCGTATCAGGTTATTGCAGCCCTCACTCAAGGTATCTCCAATCCGTCCCGGAATGACAAAAACATCTTTCCCCTGATCCAGTGCCTGCTCTGCTGTAATCAGAGAACCACTCCTTTTTCTGGCCTCTACCACTAGAACTCCCTCTGACAATGCACTGATGATCCGGTTGCGCATGGGAAAAAAACCAGGAGCAGCCTTTGTACCCGGCGGATACTCCGAAAGAATTCCTCCTCTTTTCACAATACTTCGGTAAAGCCCGGCATGTTCCACAGGATAACAGATCTCTGCACTATTTCCCAATACGGCATAGGTCCTGCCTCCGCCCTCCAGTGCCCCCTGATGCGCCCAGCCGTCAATGCCTCTTGCCATGCCACTGATAATTCCTACACCAGCTGCTGCAAGTGTGGACGCAAATCTCCTTGCATTTTCTCTGCCATAAATCGAACAATCCCTTGCTCCCACCACCGCCATGCAAAGCTGCTCCCCTGGTAGTTCCCCACGACAAAACAGACGTTTGGGCGGATCGTAGAGATGGCGGCACAAAGCAGGGTATTCTGGGGAAAACCATGTGGTACATTTCATGTCCAGGCGATCCAGTTTTTCCTTCCACTGATCTGGACAAAAGGTCTGTCTGCTTGTCACTATATTATGAGCGTCTCTGGCAGATATTCCTTTTATTTTTACAAGCTTTGTCTCTCCCGCATGGTAGATCTGCTCCGGCGCCCCGAACTCCGCCTCTAATAGCAGGAGTTTCCGAATTCCGATGCCTGGTATACTGCAAAGCCAATGATTGTATTCCTCACCCTTCATACGCAGTCTCCATCCCCCAGTATTTTCGATTGATGGACTTGTAAACCGAGGCCTGCAGCAAATGCGCTTCCCGGATTCCCTCACTCTGCTCTAAATCTGCCAGTGTCCGCGCCACCCGGAGCATCCTTTCAGCCCCTCTTGCGGAAAGTCCCAGCTGCTCACGAAGGTCTCCAAAACATCTCTTTTCCTGCCTCCCCAGCCCACAGTACTTTTTCAACAATTTGCCCGTGAGCTGGCTGTTCCGGGTGATTTTTTCATCCCGATACCGCTCGGTCTGAATCTCTCTTGCCCCTTGAACCTCTCTGCGAATCTCCGCACTCGCTCTTCCCCGGCTCTTCACATCCCTGCCATCGGTGCGTTCCATCTCCACACAGATATCCATTCGATCCAGAAGGGGTTCGCTGATCCTGGAAAGATAGCTCTGGATCTGTCCCTGGGTGCAACGGCAACGGTTTATATCTGGATAATATCCGCACTTACAGGGATTCATAGCCCCCACAACGATCATGTCAGCCGGAAAAGAATAGGAATGCCCCAGTCTTGCTATATGGATCTGTCCCTCTTCCATGGGCTGTCTCAGGATCTCTAACGTATTTCTGTCAAACTCAGGAAGTTCATCCAAAAACAGCACACCGTTATGGGAAAGAGTTATCTCACCGGGAATCGGATCCTTTCCACCCCCTGCCATGGCCGCCACCGGAATGCTGTGATGAGGTGCCCGGAAGGGACTACGGAATATCAGAGGCATATCCTCTCGGAGAAGGCCTGCAATCCCATATATTTTAGTAAGTTCCACCGCTTCATCCCTGGTCAGCAGCGGCATAATGCCAGGAATCCTTTTTGCCAGCATGGTCTTCCCAGTTCCCGGCGCTCCAATCAATAGTATATTGTGCCCTCCGCTTACGGCTGTCACCAGCGCTTTTTTCGCCAATTCCTGCCCATATACCTCTTCAAAATCCTCCCACATATTCACTTCCGGCTCCTGACGCAGGACATTCAGGTCTACCTGGACAGGAGAAAGTTCCAGACTGCCCTTTAGATATTCTACCGCCTCAAGAAGCGTAGTTACCCCAATGATATCGATGCCCTTTACCATGGCGGCCTCCCTGGCATTTTCCTTTGGCAGAAGAAACCGGCGAAACCCCTCTTTTTTCGCCTGCAGTGCCATAGCAAGAGCCCCCTGAATGCTGCAAACGTGCCCATTCAGCCCAAGCTCTCCTGCCATCAGTATGGATTTATCTGTACTCTGTGGAAGCATGCCAGATGCGGCAAGCAAAGAAACCGCGATGGGAAGATCATAACCAGATCCATCTTTTCTAAGATCTGCTGGAGAAAGATTGACCGTAATCCTCTTAGCGGGAATGCGAAACCCTGAATTCTGGAGTGAAATACGCACTCTCTCCCTCGCTTCTTTTACGGCAGAAGCAAGAACTCCTACCATATGAAAGACAGGCAGACCATTGGAAACGTCTGCCTCAACCTGAATAATACGTGCCTCAAGTCCTGTAATACCGGCACCGTATACCTTACTATACAATATATGTTTCCCCCTTTATTTGACCTGACATCAGCACACAGCTGTGCCGCAGGGGAGAAAACTGCCTGATACGAGTATAGCACCAGGTCTCATTGGTTGTCCAGTATTTTTTTTATCTCATCCATGAACGTATTCACATCTTTAAATTCCCGGTAAATAGAGGCAAATCTTACATAGGCCACCGGGTCCAGCTCTTTTAAACGTTCCATGACCACCTCTCCGATATATTGGCTGGGAACTTCTTTTTTCTCTAGATTAAAGATCTCCGTCTCGACGCTGTCCACGATCTGATTGATCTGGTCGACAGAGATGGGAAGCTTGGTACAGGAACGAAACAGTCCTCTCTCGATTTTGGACCGGTCATAAGGTTCCCTTGCCAGATCTTTTTTGATCACCACAAGGGGAATCGTTTCCAATTTTTCGTAAGTCGTAAATCTTTTATCACATTTTTCACACTGTCTTCTGCGGCGGATGGAGCTATTATCATCCGCTGGTCTGGAATCAATCACCTTCGTATTTTCTTCTCCGCAAAATGGACACTTCATAGCTGAGTTTTCCTTTCTGATTGTTATTGGATTCTATAATCCTTTACTATGATAATCGATATTTTAGCTCGCGTAAAGATGTTTTTAACATTTTTTTCTTGCTTTTTCCACATTGATCTCCACCAGGATAACATCGGCGCCGATCTGCCGTATACAGGACAGGTCTATCACAAATTCTTCCTCTTTCCCAAAAATACCAAAAAATTTGCAGGGACCTGGCACAATAATATGGCTGATGCAGCCCTTGCACAGATCAAAGATCATATCCTCCACATACCCCAGTCTCTCACCATCGCATACATTGATCACTTCTTTTTCTTTTAATTCACAAATTCTCATACCGTCTGCTCACACTTCTGCTCCAGAAACAGGAATGCATTTTTCCTCACTCCGGAAGCAACTATATTTTTATAAATCTATGATTTCCGAGAATAATTCATTCATTTATGAGCAGAATATTTTACAGAATCAAATGGTGCGCCATCACTTCATCAACAGGCTCACTTCTCAAATAATTCACCGGCATGGAGGTCTGTCACTATGG
>JAAVZE010000091.1 GCA_022791495.1 Eubacterium sp. | reverse complement strand
TAATAATCTCTCGGAATCTTTAAGCCAGTAAATGTAAGGCTTTGAGGTTCCTTTTTTATTAAAATCCCCCACTTTTTTTGTCAAAAACACTTGACAAATTCTTCGAAAAATGCGGCGCTTCGCGCCTTTATTTATAAGGCATATTTTCGATTGGAGGCGATTTTATTGTTACCTGTTAACTGTGGCAGCCATACCGACTACCAAAACTTTGTTACTGAAAATCTTCGTAAATATTATCCTAATCCTGATGCGATTGCACGTTCGACCTGGGACATCATTGAACGTTTTTGGTCATTGGATTTATCCTACACAGATGAACTTTTGCGTGATAAATACTCTAAATTCGGTCCTGCTCCAAGAACTCCGTCCTGTATGCAGCGTTCTTATCTTTTATCCATTGATTTTAAGGCTGCTTCCATTACCGATTGGGCTGCCCAGCTGAAAATCAATCCTTTGTACGCCATCCTCAGTGGCTTTCAAGTTGGAAACACACCCGGTACCGGTACTTTTTATGACTTCTTTGACCGCTTATGGGATTCTGGGAATGACAATCTTTCTCCGCATATCCATCCTGTAAAAGCTAAGGTCAAAAAACCGAAAAACAAAGGTGCAAAAGCCCAACCTGTTGAAAAGATTACTGTTGCAGAATTACTTCCCCAGCTTGAAAACACCACTTTTTCTCTTGAAAAACAGCCTTATCAGTCTCTGTTTCAAATCTATAAAAAGCAGTTTCTTGATGTGTCCGTTTCCAAAGGACTTATCAACAGGGAGGCTTTATCTGCAGCAGGTGACGGGACTCCTGTTGTTGCCTCTCACAGAATAAGGTGCCACCGTATCTGCGGCTGTGCAGAGAAAGGAATCTCTGACTGCAGTTGTGACAGATACTTTTCCCAGCCCGACTGCGATGTCGGATGGGATTCTTCCAGAGACTGCTGGTATCATGGATACGAGTTATATATGCTGGTTGCATCTGATTCCGAAAGTGACCTGCCCGTTTTTCCTTTGTTGAATCCTGCTTCAAAGCACGATTCCCACGGCTTTTTAGAAACTTTCTTCAGAATGAAATCCTTTCTTCCCGATTTCAATGTTACAAAGCTGCTTCTGGATTCTGCCCATGATGCCATGCCCATCTATCAATACTGTAAACGGGAGAACATCGTGCCTTTCATTGATTTGAATGAAAAACGCGGTATCAAGGCCAAATACAAAAATGACTTTACCATCGGCAAGGATGGTGTTCCTGTCTGCAAAGAAGGTCGTCGTATGAATCATGACGGCTGTGAACCTTCCAGGCACAGATTAAAATTCAGATGTCCACTTGCAGGCAGAAAATACGGCTGTTCCTGCGAACATCCCTGTTCTGATTCTAAATACGGCAGGACAGTACATCTTTCCATAAAGGATAATCCAGGATTAATTAACATACCGCCTCGTGACAGTGAGGGATGGAAAACTGAGTTTAATGCAAGAACCTCTGCGGAACGTTCCAATAAACGTGAGAAAATAGACTTCAAATTAGAAGACGGCAGGCACCGTTCTACTAAAATGTGGTACTGCCGCCTCTATCACATCATGATGCTGCAACATCTTGATGCATGGGATCTGCCCTATGAATCCGCCCTGAAAAAGTTGATTCTACAAACGGCATAATCCTCTTACTATTATATCTTATTTTTTCAAACATAGCGACAGTTATGTTTATTTCACATGTCCGTTTTTATTTCTTTGGGATAATATTCACTTTTCAATGTTCGTTGTCAGCTATGCTGACTATAATCACTCATGATTCCGAGAGATTATATTATATTTGCTGCGCATTTTTTCATAGTAAAAACCCCTTTCCTTTTTATTGTAATCTTATCCTATTAATTTGCCTAAGGCAAGTAATTTTTACTAATTATTCCACTTTTTTCTTAAAATTACCAACATATGTATAGATATCATATCTAATATATTACCATTTGTGCACTAATATAAAAAGTAAGACAATTATTACTAATTATTTTCCAGTATTTGTTGAAAAGGAGAAAAAGGATGATAATTAATGCGAGTGAAACTGGACTGATCGATTGTTTCGGGTTAAAAATGTGGTCCAAAAAGGCAGATGAAAAAATCCGCTCCAGCTTCGACCAAAAAAAGGCTTCTGTATCTTTAGAATTGAGCCCGGAACTGATTTCGCTGGGAATTTCCGAAGCACAATTTATTGCAGACAACTATCTTTCTGGAGACATTGCTAAAGATTTTATGGGGCAATAAAAAAGATGGCTGGAATAGCGGCAAATGGAATCCGGGAAAAAGACGGCACTATGAATTATGGCGGAATCTATCATACTAATATAACAGAAAACGGTTACACAGTACAAATTTCAAATACTGTTGAGATGATTTAACGGTTTCGTCCGGATATGTATGTGGAATATTATTGCAGGAGGGGAGCCGGAGCAGGCAGAAATACTGCCCATCCCGCTCCCTCTTTTACTCCCACTGATATGTTATCTGCCTGTTTTTCAAGAGCACTGTCAATCATATCAGGAACCAACGATGGTTCCTCCATTGGGATGAAGCACCTGTCCTGTCATATAGCTTGCATCCTCTGAGGCAAGAAATACATAACAGGGTGATACCTCACAGGGCTGCCCCGCTCTTTTCATCGGAACTTTTGAAGTCTTTGACCCAAAGTTACTTACCTCTTCTGCCGAATAAGATGCCGGGATTAGCGGTGTCCATATGGGACCTGGCGCTACAGCATTTACCCGGATTCCCTTTTCGGCAAGAGACAGTGAAAGTGATCTTGTCAGGGCGACAATGGCTCCCTTGGTAGAACTGTAATCGATCAGATCCTTATTACCCTCATAGGCTGTAACCGACGTCGTATTAATGATGGAACATCCCTTTTTCATATACGGCAGTGCATACTGAATCAAATAAAAGAATGAAAATACATTATTTCTGAAAGTGAACTCCAGCTGTTCATGGGAAATATCCAGTATACTCCTCTGTATATACTGAACCGCATGGTTATTTACAAGAATATCCAGCCTCCCGAAAAAATCAACTGTTTTCTCAACGCACATTTTAGCAAAGGCTGGATCTTTCAAGTCTCCTTTTAAAAGCAGACACCTGCCACCCAGCTCTTCGATCCTGTCTGCGGTACCTCTGGCATCCTTCTCCTCGTCATAGTAAACAATGGCAACACAGGAGCCTTCTTTCACAAAATCATAAGCAATAGCTCTTCCTATACCACTGTCGCCTCCGGTGATCAGTGCCACCCTATTTTCTAATTTCCGGCTCGGCTTGCAGCATTCAGATACCGGCTGAGGTTTCATTATATATTGAAGCCCTGGCTGTTCCTTCTGATGCTGCGGCGGAAACGATGCGGGGAAATTTTTGCAGTCATCTGATGAATAGTAATTGTAAGATGAATTCATAGTCTGACCCTCCTTATTATATGTTATGCGGTATCAGACTGTGATGTTAAAAATCCCTGAACAGACACAGGAATAACACAACCCGTCCATCCTGCTCTTATGCATTTATGGGACTCAGTCGTTCGATAATTGACTCACGGTATTCCACATGATGCGGCACGTCTCCTCCAAGACCGCCACGCTTTGACAGCATGATCTTTAGAATGCTGGGTGAGGCCAATATATACATCATGTTTTAAGTGCTTACATTTTGTCACTTCAATCGCAGTACCATTTTCCTTTGGTATCAGCTCCGTCAGGAACATATTTTCCCAGAGACTGCATCATATTTTTTCATCAAAAATATCAGACATATAGGAGTTCCTCCTCGCAGATTAAAATTTAGGACTTACCAGTCACGCTCTCCAATAGCATCTTCTACATCAATATCAATGCCAAACCAATTCAGTATGTATTCCACAGTTTCCCCAATACTTTCTCTTGCAGCAGTTTCCAATTCACTATCATTCTCCTCAAATTCTTCCTGCAGATCGTTGATCGCCTCTGTCATTTCATCAAATTTTTCTTGAATTTTTTCTCCATCACATTCTCCGGTTTCCAAAAACTCAATCACCTTCTGCACCTGATTTCTTACTTTATCTACCAGAAAATCTGGAAAATATCCATCATGGTACATATCAGCAAGTAATTTGTAATCTTCATCAAACTTTTTCATCTCTTATACCTCTTTCCTTTTTTTATTCCCCCAAAAGGCTGCTTATCGCTATACTTAGCTTAATCTTACTTACTCTTCATCGGAGACGGGCTCGCATCACTCATTCCCTGTTTGCTCACCATGAATAATGGCTGACTTCTCTTTAATAATATATTATTTCAGATCCATTAAACGATAAGGCGTTATATCAAACACCCCGTCTTTCTTTATCGTGATCAGGGTTGCCCCTCGTTGTTCCGTGTCGTCTTTGATTCCTGGCATGGCAAGGTAATCGATGCTGTAACCGTATGTCATGCGGATTTCTTTATATTCCAGAGACTGGTTATTGTAATGATCATGTCCGAAGAAAATGGCTTTTGTACTGCCCAATTCCACTGCAGTATCAAAGAGCTTACTATCATATTTGGAACAACAGATCTTGTCAATCATCTTTTCACCAAGTATTCCGTAGTGATAGGTCACATCATTGCTGCCACTCTCATATAGATCGTTTGCCTCCTTGTATTCCCGTAATGGAATGTGTGTGAATATCATTGAGGGAACGGTGTATCCCTCCTGCCTGGAAAGTCTCTGTACGTTCCTCTGATACCATTCTACCTGATCCTCATGGATATAATCGTACTCATTCAAACCACCAGATTCAATATAATCATTTGAATCAATCAGAAAAAGTGCCTGCCGCATTCCGCCATCCTTGTTTCTGATCTCAATCAACTGATTACTCCTTCCGTATACATCCGGCTGTATATAGGGATAAAGCAGATTTTTTGAGGTTTTATAAGATAATGAGCGGAGAAGCTCATCTACTTCAATCCGGCTCAGTGTCGCCAGGGATTCCGTGTCATGATTGCCGTAAGTAAATGCCCAGGGAATTCCTGTATTCCGCATAAAATTTGCGAACTGCATAACCGGGGCATTGTTGTTAAAGGAAAAAGACATAATTCCCATCGGAAAGACAAGATCTCCTGTTACAACGACAAAATCGGGAGTTGTCTCCTGGATCAGCCGATAGCATGCCTTTAATGCCTTTGTATCTTCCCGGATCGACAGTACACTCCCTCCAAGATGAATATCCGTCAACTGCAAAATTCTAAAATCATCCTTTTCGCTCACAATCGTATACACTCCGTTATCCTCATCATATAAAATATCATTTGATACATGGCCGACAGCAGAAATCTTATTGATGTAGGGCTGTATCAGATAAAGATCCAGCTTCATAAAATTGTAAGCCAGAAGACATCCAATAATTAATGTATAACAGATCACTTTACGCAGATTGAACACAATATTCTTACTCATGAAACTACGGCGTCTTGTGCAGTTATAAAAAACGGCAAGAATAAAATATACGGCAGCGACAGCAATCGCCATGGAAAAAATATGATCTGTTTTATTTCGCAAAAAGATCAACAAACCAAGAAAAAACAAATAGTATCCTGCCGAAAACAGACCAATCCGTCGCATTTCACACAAATACTCTGTGGAAACCCTCCGACAAAAAAAATTTGAATAAATTTTCCTACAAAAATAATTTTTCAGGGTCAGAAATACTGCCAGGAAAATAAAGGAAAGATAGAAATTAACTGTGTTTGCCACCTCAGTCAGGGAATAACGGAATGAAGTAAAGGCTAAGAGCACAGAAAAAAACAGAACAAATATTATAGAAAAAAAGCAAAACAACGTATTTGTCAATTTTTTAGTATACAATTCATATTTTTTCTCCGCTATTTCCCGACATGTATAATCATATGCAGAAGCAAAGAAATCACTATGTCTGACAATGTTCTTACGGCTTTTCAAAGTCAAATATAACAGCGTTCCGAAAAAAAGCCACCCTGCTGGTGCAAAGCACAAACTCATAAAAGACAAATTCAAAAAAAAAGCAACAAAAGAATTGAGACAAAATGCAATGATCAGGGAAAGGAGGCAGTTATTTCTCCTAAGCTTTTTTTCTGCCTTTTGAAACATACTCTTATCCAATATCTCGATCTCTTTTTCCGATTCATACTGCGGAGTCTCTATGCCCAAATAAGAACTGATGTTTTCGACAGAATTCGAATGGATCAGGAAATTGCCCGCTGACTCAGCAGGATGGATCCCTTGTTCCTGGTCTTCCTCATATTTTTGTGCAGCGGAAGTCATAAATATTTCCTTGCACTGTTCATTTTTTCTTGAAAATGGAAGTGTTTGAAAAAGCAGATCAATAGCTCTTTTCATTGTGTCTCGCATTAAAGTATCCCTTTCTTTTCATTGTCGTTAGAACATGCAAATCAAATATTAACCTTTGTAACAAGTTCCTCATAAGTCATTTTATTCAATGCAAAATCCAGCATGGCCAAAGGCTTTTTTCACCTTCTGTATGTGGTCTGCTAATACATTGATCTAACAATTCCGTTTCATTCTCTAATGGAATAAGCACGTTTCTTTTCTTTGAAAAAGCTTCATAGTAGCAGATACCAAATTTTCTCTGGGAAACTACATTTATATGGATCCCATCTGGATTTGCAGTCAGGTCTTCTGCTGTTACATAATACGTATTGATCTGCCATCTTCCATTACGAAGCATTTGAATCCTCTCGTTGCAGATTATAGAGGCTTCATTTATAAATCCCCGCCCAGCCATATTTGACTGACCGATCATTAGAACAGATTTCATCTTAACCTCCCAAATTCTGTTCGACAATTTATTTAATCCCACCAGAAATACCACACATGAGATTCTATAAGCCCGGCTGCCAGCTCGGACACCTTATAAGTACGGGTTCCCTGATCAATCCGGTCCGGACAAAAAGCATAATGCTCTTTGGCTGCCTCTATACTGTCCATATTATTTAACCTGAAAGGTGCATAAAACTCCATAACATCATGGGTAAATACCGCGGGAACTGCCTTGTATTTTTCATACCAGTATTTGCATACAGCAATCATTTCCTCCGGCATAGGACACTCGTTCCATCCACCCATAGGCAGATATCCGATGATCTCCCACGGATTTTTAACAGGAATCTCTAACAGCAGGGTATCCGCCTCTAACAACCCATCATCAAAAGATATATATCCGGAAAATTCATGCAGCACTTCACCTTCTGTCTCTTCTCCGATAAAATCTTCCCAGTCTTTTTCCTCCAATTCTTCGGTATACTCTTCCAGTCGTTCCTTTAAAATATCCCTGCCATTGTTTTTACAACCAGTAATAATCTCTTCTCTATCATATTCGTTACTTACTACTTCCCCCAGCCAGTCCACTGCATATTCATCCAGACAAATAATTGCCGGATAAAAGCCATCTTCCTTACCTCTTTCAAATGCGGCTTTATATGCCTCTTCCACTATTCCGGGACTGCTCCCTTTTTCAAATAAAGTATAAATGCAGTGAAAACTTTCTGCTATTTTCTTTGTTGTATCATCCATAACTTTTTTCCTCCTTTTAGAAACATCTATTCAGCGTCCTGCACAAACAACCTTTATGTGCATATAATGAAATAAAATACTTATGATTCGGGAGAAATGAATAAAATGCGTTTTATTTCTAATAAATCATGTTGTAATTCATGCTGTGAGGGACCACCCGGACCGCCTGGTCCTAAAGGAAAGCCTGGTCCGGCAGGACCACAGGGAAAACCTGGTCCAGCAGGGCCTCAAGGTGAAATTGGACCACCGGGACCGCCTGGAGCCGGGGTAGAACCATCGTATTTTAATGCCGTCATATCAGGTGGTTTTCAGACTATCCCTCCAGAGGGCGATGTTAACTTTCTGATCGCATATCAGTCCGGTGATTTTTCATTTACCCCAAATACAGCGAAAATTACCGTTAATACTGGAGGCGTCTATCGGATCGATTACTCCCTATTAATTCGTCCAGCTGCCGGATTGCTCAATATCGCCTATGCAGTAGCTATTAATGGACTGGAAAATCCACTGTCCTTTTTTGGCACTTATTCTAATGAGCTTACAGATAAAGAACGCACTCAGTTAACAGGCATGTTCATAACTTCGATCGAAGCCGGTTCAACCGTCGTACTTCGCAACAAGTCTTCTAGTGCAGATTATCTGGCTGGAACGGGAATTGACAATCAGGCGGTCAATCATGCCTCCATCTTATTACAGCGAATTGCTTAATCCTATAAACTAGCTTAATTTCTTATCTAAGTGTACCACACGTATTTTCAAAAGACAACACAAGAAATTATAAGGCAATATGATAACCCCCTTGGAAATCCTCATAACGCGGGATTTCCAAGGGGGGGATCGTAGAATATAAACGATATAAATATTCAAGTATAAATTAATCAAATAATTCTGAATTTACAACGCTTTTTTACAATACCTCCATGCGTAGCAGACAGAAATACTGGATTAAAAATGTCCATTCAATGTCTAGATGCGACCACCGATTACTGTTTTGATTACTTAGTAAAACTATTTTACTCATATGCTCTAAATAGACGAAATAATTGATCAAATACATCTTCTTTACGGCTTTCAAAAATCAACACATGATCAAACTCATCAAAATTATCCACAAACATTTTAAACTCTGAATAATCTTCCCTTTGACGATGCAATCCCAATAGAAATATTTTTGATTGCACCGCCAAAGCCTGCCATTGCATGCCCCTTAAAATGAGATAACACCAGAAAAGAATTATAATTCTTAAAGTTTTTTCCCACATAATTCTTTTTCAGATGCATTCCCACGTTACTTTTGCACCCTTTGGCAAATTTTTAACCTTTATTTTTTGCGATTTTCCAACGGTTATAATCACGCTTTTTTTACTTAGCCCCATTTTTCCACCATTCGTTTTTGCAGTTACAATCCATATGGCTAACAGCGAAAGGCAAATGACTGTCAAGATAAAAAACAGAATCAGTAACCACTGACGTAAGTTAAGTTTCATCACCTTCTGTTTTCCAAAATGCCGATTGTCCATCTTCATTCCCACAATCTTGGTATTAGCAGTATCCATCACCCTACTTCATTTTCTGTTTCGCCCTTTTTGCCACACTCTTGCCGGAGGCTTCTGTCAAATCCTTTCCTTTTACCACCTTTGGCAGCGGCTTTTACCCCTTTCATACTGCCGGAGATTCCGCTTCCCCCGCTGGTACAGAATGGCACAATCTTTTTTCCTTTCAAATTATTGGATTCAAGAATGTGCGGATAATCATTGGTTCCTTTCCCCACCAAATCGGATATGCTGATGTCATGCTTTCCCATGCCTCAGAGTTATATCAAACAGATTTCAGACCCCAAAGCCTCATAAAAACACAGCAGGCACATATTTTTATATGCACCCGCAATTTATCTCTCAATCCGCCAAATCTATTATCAAATCTATGAAATTTATCCCCTTGCAAAACGCTCTTTCATCACTTTTACACTGGAGCAGAATCCTATCAGCACAATAAATATTTCCAACCTTCCAAGAATCATGCCAATCATTTCTACAATCAGCGTAGGCGACCTGGTGGCTGTCCCGGTAATTCCAATGGAAAGCCCCACTGTCCCAAGTGCGGAAGCAAATTCAAACATGGCCTCTGTCAGACCACATCCCTCCGTTACCATCATCGCAAGAGAACCGGCAATAAAGATGCCAATATAAAAAATAACAAAACCGGCAGCATCATACACCACGCCCTCGTCTAACTTTATCCTGCCCTGCGCTTTCATATAATAAGAGACATCCACGCTTCTCGGCGGCAGAAGTTTCTTTTTCAGGTTAAGGGCGGCAATACGGAACATCAGATAAATCCTTGTCAGCTTTATTCCACCCGCTGTAGAACCAATTCCGCCTCCCATCAGCATAACCAATATCATAATGCCTAGCGCAAAGGGCGGCCAGTCCGCAAGATTTACGGTAGAAAATCCCGCTGTTGACAGCGCAGAAACAATATTAAAAACGGCATGGCGGAAACCCGTTCCCAGACCGTTTCCCGCACTGATTGATAATGCCGTAACAGGTATTAGACCTAAGAGCAGCACAGCAAAAAATCGGACTTCACTGACTTTTATAACCTGTCTGAGCTTCCCTCTGAGCGCAAGTAAAAGAACAGCAAAATTTGTAGAGCCGACCAGCATTAAAAGTACCGTTACCATTTCAACAGGCAGGCTGCCAAATTCACCGATACTGTTTGCGCGCGTTGAAAACCCTCCCGTTGACAGCGCACACATGGCATGGCACAGGCTCTCAAAAAAATTCATTCCCAATAGAAATAAAGAAAACGTCCCGGCAACCAGAAAACCGTTGTAAATGAAGAAAATGGTCTGCGCCGTTTTTTTCAAGTTGGGTTTCAGCTTGTCGGGATGCCCTTCCGCATTGAACAGATCCATAGACTGTCTGCCGCTGATGAGCATGACCATCATCACCACAAAACCGAGACCACCGCAATACTGCATAAAGCTCCTGTGGAACAGCATGATCTTTGGAAGAGCCTGAACATCCATGACAGAAAGACCCGCCGTCGTCCAACCGCTTATGGATTCAAATACAGCCTGAACCGGCACAAGCTGCCCAGAAAGGATAAACGGCATTGCCCCGATAAAAATTCCCCATGCCCATGTAAATAATACCGTGATACTGCTTGTCTTTAATAACGACTGTCTTTCCAGACAGCCGCTTTCCTCTTTTTTCCCGAATATACACAGAAGAAGCCCGGACAACATGGAAAATGCTGCCGGGATAAAGAACGGTAGAAAAAAGCCTCTTTCCGATGAATAAAAGGGAATTACAAGCAGGGGAAACGCTACAAGGATGCCAATCAAAAGCATAAGTTTTCCATAATCCGAACATCCTGCCAGCAGTTTTGTCATTCTATGCTACCGCCTTTCAATTCATTGATGGCTGCTTCCCCCTGGCTGCCTGCGGAAATAAGAACAAGCTTGTCACCTGCAAGTATCCGGGTACCGCCACGTGCAATCAGAGACTTATCACCGCGAAGAATACAGGCTATCACGGCTTCGTCCGGCAGGTTCATCTCACATACCTGCCTTCCGGCGGCAAAATCACCGGAAGTAATCGGAATCTCCAAAATCTGTACACGGCCTTCCACAAGAGGAATCACTTTCGCCATTTCCTCAATAAACGCCTGTTGCTCAATGATACTGGTCACAGCGGAAATCGCACAGACCACACTGTCAATTCCCACCATATGAAAAAAGTCTGTTTTCAGGGGATCGGACAACAACGCCACCGTTTTAGGCACATTAAATTTCTTTTTGCACAATTCGCAGACCACAAGATTATCCTCGTCCTTTGAGGTGAGGGCAATGGCGATATCCGCATCTTTTGCCCCGGCGTCCTCCAAAACAAAGGGCTTGCTTCCGTCCCCCTCAAAGACAGGAAATTTGTCAAGGTCAGCCAATCTCCTGCAGTCAGATGAGTCTTCATTAACCACCGTTACCTTATATCCTTTTTGAATCAGGGACAGTGCCAGTGATTTTGCCTTGCTCCGTCCACCTACCAAAAGCACGTTTTTTTTCATGGTCTGCCTCCCATCATTCTTTTTGACAGCAGCTTGTCAATTTCTTTTGCCGACAACACCGCAGGACAGATTGTGTCAACCCCAAATTCACGATACACGCATTCCCGCTCCGGGTCGTATAAGCGGGCAATAACGCATTCCGTCCGGAAAAGCTCTTTTGCTATCTGTGCAATCATAATATTGATATTGTCGTGATTAGTGACAGCCACTATTGTTGCAGCTTTCTCTATCTGAGCTTCCTTTAAGCAGATGAAATCCGTTCCGTCACCTTCCACCGCCAGCCCGCCAAAAGAGGTGGGAAGCTTGCGGAAAGCGTCTTTGCTCCTGTCCATGATCAATATGTCTTCTCCCTCGTCAGACAGCGTTCCGGCAAGATTCGCCCCAAGACGTCCGCAGCCGATAATGACGGTATATGAAGACTTTTTTTTATTTTGAAACATGGATGCTCTCCTCCTTTTTCATCAAAAGCACATTCCCCTTTTAGGAAAAACCCCCATAATGTTCCAGATTATGACGGGCAGGCTGATAGGTCGGATCAAGCGACCATGCTGCGCAGAAATGCTTCATGGCCTCCACATGCCTGCCCTCCCTTTCCAAAATAATGCCAAAAAGGTTGTGTGGCTGCGGAGCATGAGAATATTTCCCCATAGCAGATGAAATCAGAGAAACACATTTCCTGTAATCATGCTTATATAGAAACGTCCTCACAGCGAAACAGAGTGAACGGAGTTCAAAATCCTGACTGGATATATTCTTCAATATTTTTGAAACCTCCTTAGAATCATTTTTCACTTCTTTATTATGCACAGCAATCGGAAATAAAATGTATCATCGTAACTGTGATCGCTGACCGTATCTTCCGGCTCCAGTTCCCCTATAATTCGATTAAGAATTTCTTCTGCCTCTGCCCCCTTGTCTTTTTTGACCATTCCGAGCAGTTCCTTCCTGATTTGTTTCAATCTTTTATCCACCATTCATCCCTCCATATCCGGCATAACTGTTATGTAGAAAGTGTACGCTGGTATCTCTACCCCTCATTGCCCGTACACATGGAAATACAGACCGGCGCTCCTGCTTCACGGCATACCCCTGTATGCTCTCCCCTGCTGCCAATTCCGGGGATAAGGAAAATTCTTCATTTCCCTTTGTGTTTTATTATCCATCCGCCACAAGTAACCTGCCATGTGCTCCATTTTCATTGTTACATCCATCAACTCTTATCGCATAACTCTGACTGATATTTATTGTTTGGCATTGCACCGGATTTTTACCGAGTAGGATTTCTCCCAACTGTCTATAATTGCTATTCAGTTGTTACAGCTCTCTTTCGATTACTGTACCACTATGGTAAATCCAAATGACGGAATTGGCTATGGACTCTCATGGTATAATTTACGGATTGCTTACCATGTCAAGGTATTTTTTTGAGAAAATAAAAAACAGGACCTAAGCCGGAAGAAATATTCCGCTGCATAAGTCCTATTTCAATATGTATTACTTTACCACCTCGAATTTCAAAAAAGCCGCAGTCAACCATATTTATGTATCTTTGCTGATTTCAAAATTCTTTTCGTCTCTTACACTTACATTATAATTTTGCACTCAGCTTATAGCAAATACTTATCATTTATATCTGTTTATGCTTTTAAGGCATTATATATTTTTACAGTGCTGCCTTGTAAAACTTATTACCATACAGAATCTTCTACTGCAGTCCAAGTCCCAAAACCCAGTCCGTCACTTCCGAATCCGGTGCACTTCCCGAAAAACGCCTCCCTGCAAGCCATGTTGCCTGATTCGCATCCACTGCCTGCAGATTTGTCGCACTGGTGCCAATGCTGCTACTTCCCGAAGTACAGAATGGAATGATTGTCTTTCCTGATAAATTATACTGTTCAACAAAGGTGTACATAATTTTAGGAGCCTGCCCCCACCAGATGGGATAGCCCAAAAATATGGTGGAATACTGGTCCATATTCGCCACACTGCCGGTAATTCCCGGACGCGCGGAAGAGTCATTCTGTTCCTCATTTGCCCGGCTGTCATCACTGTTGTAATTCAAATCCTCCGAAGTATAGGGAATTTGCGGCTGAATCTCATAAAGGTCTGCCCCCGCTGCCACTGCTATTTTTTCTGCAATGCCCTTTGTGGAACCGGTTGCAGAAAAATATGCTACCAGTATCTTATTCTCCGGCTGTTCCGGTGTATCTGTGGGATTTGGCGAGGGAGAATGATCCGGTGTATCTGTCGGTGCCGGAGAAACCGTGCTGTCCGGTGTGTCCGTTGGTGTAACAGACGGTGTGTTCTCCGGTATCTGGCCCGGACTCGGCGAAGGATTCTGTGTTGTTCCGGGTGTCGGTGCCGGAGGCGTGGTAGTTGATGGTGCTGTCGGAGTATTGCCCGGCTGTCCTGCCTGCATCCCCAAATCACTTACCCATTTCGTCACGGCATCCTGTGAAGCATCTCCGTCAAAACGTCTTCCGGTACGCCATTTTACATTTCCTTTTGTAACCTTTTTCAAAGTCTTTGCCGCACTGGAAATACCACTGCTTCCCGAAGTGCAGAACGGAATAACTGTTTTTCCCGCAAAACTGTAGCTTTCCATAAAAGTGCTGATAATGCGGGGAGCATCATCAAACCAGATTGGAAAACCGATAAAAATGACATCGTAATTCTGTATCCCTGCAGCTTTTCCTTTCATTGCCGGTCTCGCCTTCTTATTATTCTGTTCCTTTGTTGCACGGCTGGCATCATTATTATAATTCAAATCTTTCGATGTATACTTCTTTGCCGGGGTAACCCGGTACAGGTCACCACCGGAGGCTTTCGCAATCTTTTCTGCAATGCCCTTGGTTGTGTCCGTGGCAGAAAAATATGCCACCAGTGTCTTAGACTTTACGGTTGCCTTTCCATTTACTTTAATCTTACATTTTACGGCAGCTTTCCCATTTTTCGAGCGGGCGGTAATCGTGGCAGAACCTTTCTTCTTTGCCCGGATTACACCGCTTTTGCTAACAGATACTAATTTCTTGTTCGACGTTTTCCATGTGACCTTTTTTGAAGCCGAAGACGGAGTGGTCTGTGTTACTTTCAGGTTCATCCTGTCCCCCACCTGCATAGTCAGCGTCTTTACATTCAATGTCAGTTTCTTTGCCTTCGCTGCTTTTGCCTGCACATCTGTGGCACTTCCTAAAAAACAGGTCACTGTCATAACAAATGCCATAAGCCATGCTAACAAAAATTTTGTCTTTCTTTTCATTTTGATTCCTCCTGTTCTGTCTCATTTTAAGATGATACTTAACCACTGTTTTATGTCGTCATCCAAACCGTCATCCCCGGAATAATGAACCGACAACCCCTCGCCAAGTTCTGCCTCCGGCACCAGCTTAGCAATCGCCGTCAGACTTTGTCCAAAGCGCCCGCCTCCATGGCTGCAAAAGGGTAAAATCGTCTTTCCAGCAAAATCATATTCTTCCAAAAAGGAAGCAACCGGCATAGGAATAGAAGCCCACCAGTTCGGATAACCAATCAGCACCGTGTCGTATTCCTCCATGTTTTCCACATGCTTTGCCAATTCCGGGCGTGCCTGCTCCATCTGGTCTCTCTGTGCCTGCTCTAACACCGTATCATAATCTTCCGAATACGGATTTTTGCACTGGATTTCAAATAAATCCGCTCCTGTCTGTTCCTGAATACGCTCGGCAATCCCCTTTGTATTACCTCCCCATGAGAAGTAGGCAATCAGCATCTTTTTTCCTGTCTCCGTTTTCTTTTTCGTCGCAGCGGATGCTACGCTAGTCTCTCCACCGGATACCGCACCCCTTGCCAGCCGGATTCCCAGATTGAAACTGCTCTTTTCCGGTTGCAGTGCTGCCCGGTAAGCAGAGCGCATATTTTTGGCAAAATCATTCCAGCCGCCTCCCCGGTATACTTTTCTTGTTCCCGTTTCCATGCCTGTGGGATTGTCGGCATCCTCTTTTTCATAACTGCCATAAAAATCCCACACCCACTCGCTGACATTGCCATGCATATCATAAAGCCCAAAGCGGTTTGGTGAAAAACTGCCCGGTTTCACAGTCGTTTCCCGGTATTCTCCGGGTTCTGTATCTAATTTTTCCTGTGTAAAATAATTTTCTTCAATCTGATACGGGTAATGCCCATAATAATTGGCCTCGTCTGCCCCGATGGAAGTTACCGTATTAAATGGCGTCTCCGTTCCCCCACGGCAGGCGTACTCCCACTCTGCCTCGGTAGGAAGGCGGTAACCATCAGCACTCCGGTTCCACGATACATTCTGCCCGTCTATCGTATATGCTAGAGTCAGTCCCGCCGCCTCGCTCATTGCATTGCAAAACTCCACTGCATCAAACCACGATACATTTTCCACTGGCAGGCCATCTTCCTGAAAACTGCTCGGATTCTCCCCCATCCGTTCCTGATATTCCTTCTGTGTCACTTCATAAGGACTAAGATAAAAACTGTCCACCGTCACTTGATGCGGTATTTCGTCCTCACTGCGCCATGCCTCATCTTCCGGGCTTCCCATCTGAAATGTTCCGCCAGAGATGGAAATAAAACCATCTTCTATGCCACCGCTTTTTTTTGTCGTATCTTCTGCCGGATTTTTCTCCCTGTTTGAGTTGTCAGCCTGCACATTATTATCGGTTCCCGCCTCCCACTGGCTGCCCTGCCCATCCTGCCGGCTCGCAGTAAGCAGATATGCCGATATAGAAAAAAGCAAAAGCGGTACCGCAAAGGAAACGATTTTCCAAGCTATGCTCTTCCCTTTCCGTAAATGAGAGGCGTTCCCACTGCGGGCATCTGCCTTTTTTAATAACTGGTTCAAATAATAACCGAACACGGTAAACAGTGCTATCATAGAAAGATATTCTGCAAAAAACAGCAGTGCCGGTTTCCCTGCATCAAAGAATACAAAGTGTGTACGCAAAAGCAGATAATCTGCTATATTCTGTGTGCCAAAAGCATAGATGCCCAAAAGAGCCAACACGAATGCAACGCCCCGCAATAACCATGCCCGCACATTGTTTTTTCTCGCAGCATGAAACCATTTCCCAGACATCCTTAAGGCCATGCCTCCATGCAGTCCCAGATGGACGGACATCAAAATCATGCCCCAGTAAGAGGAAAAAAGATGAAGTTTTCTGGCAAACAGCATACCGCCGCTAAACTCCAGAAAGCCAAAGACAAATCCTGACATCCGGATTCCACTGACTGCCAGTGCAATGATATCCGCTGCCAGCAGCAGATTGATGATTGCCATCAGGCTGCGGGATGCTGTATACTCCCCTTTGAACAGATTTTTCAGCCAGCCGATATTTAAGAGATGATGCACGATAAACAAAATAACGATTCCTGTTCCCAGCCATTCGTGAGCCATCTGTCCGGTCAGCAGCTCCGCCATCAGAAGCGGAAGTAAAATAAGTATTACAACATCCGCCAGCATTTTTATATGTTTCTTCTTCACCATTCTCCTCCTTTCTCACATACACCGGTAATGTTTCACAACCTACTTCAAATCCAGCCCAAGACCATCAATCCATTTTGCCATATCGTCTTTATCGGAATCGCTTTCCAGACGGTCTCCGTCAAGCCACTTGGCACTTCCTTTACAGAGTTCCTCCAGTTCCTTTGCACTCGAACCAATTCCGCTGCTTCCGGAAGTGCAAAACGGAACGATTGTTTTTCCTGAAAAGTCGTAACTTTCAATAAATGTATCCACGATTCTCGGTGCTTTTCCCCACCAGATTGGATAGCCCAGAATCACGGTTGTATACTGTTCCATATTCTCCACGTTTCCATCAATCTCCGGTCTCGCAGAATCATCATTCATTTCTTTGGTGGAACGGCTGTTATCATCTCCGTAATCCAAATCCGCATCACTGTATGGCTCCTTGGGTGTAATCTCATACAAGTCAGCGCCAAGCACATCAGCGGCATGTTCTGCCAGTGCCTTTGTTGTCCCTGTAGCAGAAAAATATGCTACCAGCACTTTTCCGTTTGTCTGCCCACTGGTATCCGATGCCGCATCTGCGTTTGGTTCTTCCGTCTGTTCTCCCGCAGAATCCTCCCGGGTATCCTGCTGTACGGATTCCGATGAATCTGCAGTATCTGTATTTTTGCTCTCTGTCCCTGAGGAACATGCCGTCATACAAAACAACACCGTCAACATACACATCACACTTAATATTTTCTTTAATCGTTTCATTGCTAATTCCTCCTAACTTTACTGTTAAAAAAGCCGCCTGGCTTTGCTTTCTATTAAATTATAAGATTCACTACCCAACCCGAAACCAGTGAAAATACCATTCCACAATGGCTGCATCCTGTGACTTTACCAAATCCCCAATCAGTTCCGGACGCAGATAATTGCTTCCGGCATTACTATTATCCGATGGGGACTGCGTACCGGCCTCTGTCTGCTCCGGTTGCTGACAGCAACATACACGTCACAAGAAAAATAGAAACCCATTTTTTCATCCTAAATCCTCCATGTCTTATATTGTATTGAATAGCGCCGCTCTTTGCGCATTTCATGGTTGAAACCGTAAGCGTTCTTAGGGTGCGTTCTTTGCAGCCATAGAACACTTTTTCAACCTGCCTCCCTTTATCTCAACTGACCATATATTTCGTCTGTAACAGGCTCCAGCCATTCATTAGAACCATTCTCACCAGGAACCTCGACCGCCAGATGGGAAAACCAACTGTCCTTTGCTGCTCCATGCCAGTGTTTTACACCTTCCGGAATATTGACGATATTCCCCGGATAAAGTTCCTGTGCCTCTTTTCCTTCTTCCTGATAATAGCCACGTCCTGCGATACAGATTAAAATTTGCCCACCGCCCTTATCCGCATGATGGATATGCCAGTTATTACGGCATCCCGGCTCAAATGTCACATTGAATATCCCCACCTGTGAATCCGAAACCGGAGCAAGATAACTCTGTCCAATAAAATATTGTGCAAACCCATCGTTTGGCTCTCCAATCGGAAACAGCATTTTCGATGCATGAACTGCTTTGGCATCACCTGCCGCTGTTTCTTCCTTCCATACTTCTTTTGCCAGACGGAACACTGCCCAGCCTTTCGGCCATCCTGCATAAAATGCAGCGTGTGTAATAATCGCTGCCGCCTCCTTTTTTGTCACACCATGCGCCTTTGCATTCTCCAAATGGTAGACAAGGGAAGAATCCGTAATACCGGACGCCATCAGTGCAACCATCGTTACGATACATCTTGTTTTCAGGTCAATGTCCTGATTATTCCAGTTCTCCCCGAACAAAATATCATCATTGTAATGTGCAAATTCCGGTGCGAAATCTCCCAAATCCCTTCTGCCCGCTGTCTGTTTCACTGCCATATGAATCCCTCCTTTTACAAATTCAAACTATTTACCCAGTCCTGAACGGTTTCCTGACCCGCTGTACTGCTCATACGTTTTCCATCTTTCCATTTTGTCCGGATAGAGCAGGACTGTTTCAAAATACTGACGGTTTTTCCCATCCCACTGCCACCGGAAGTTGCAAAGGGGATGACTGTCTTTCCCGAGAAATCATAACTTTCCAGAAAAGTCTGTATAATGCGTGGTGCTTCATACCACCAAATAGGGAATCCCACAAAAACAGTATCATATGTATCCATGTCCTCTGCTTTTTCTGCAATCGCCGGACGACTGACCTTATCATTCATTTCCTGTGAACTGCGGCTTTTCTTATTATTCCAGTCCAAATCGGCAGAAGTATACGCCTGTTCGGGCTTTATTTCAAACAAATCCGCCTTCGCCACAGCGGCAAGTGTTTTTGCCAGCTTTGCTGTTTCCCCACTCGCAGAAAAATAAGCTACTAATATTTTTTGGCTCATTATCATACACATCCTTTCTATAATGCTTTTCCAAGCTGACAGGCTTCTTCCATATGCGGGCTGTTCCCTGTCATGCCGGGTGTCCCGCAACCCGTTCCAAGAACCATTCCCATATTTTCAAAGTGCATATACCGGCACAGTTTCTGGTAATGTGCCACCAGAGCAGGCATAACATCCTCATCACTGTCCCATGCTGCCGTAATCAACGCCGCTTTCAATTTCTTAGCAGACAGTTCTGTGGTATAGCTGTAAAAACGGTCAATTACCATCTTAAGCTGTGCCGACATCCCAAAGTAATAGACCGGTGTCACAAACACTGCCATATCCGCTGATAACAATGCATCCTTAATCTCCGGCACGTCATCTTTCCATGCACAGGGTCCATTCATGCCGCAATGCTCACATCCCACGCATGGATGAATATCCATATGTGCCACATCCAGCACAGTAACCGTATGCCCTGCTCCCTCAGCCCCTTTGATAAACTCCCCAGCCAGAAGGTTTGATGAACCGTTTTTGTGGGGACTCCCTTCCAGTACTACAATCTTCATATCCTCTATCACTCCTTTTTAGCTTTGAAGTTCCATGTAGGCTTTTCCCCGTTCATAGCCCCAATCACGGTTACGGGGGTGGGATATAATGCTAACTGAGAACCAATATTTTTCTTCATTGTCTTTGCTCCTCCAATCTATCTTTTTTCTTATTCCATTTTGCTTTCCCAAAACTGAATGGAAGTTACACCTGATTTGTCAGCGGCGGCCTCCAACGCAGCAATCTCATCTGCTGTCAATACGATATCTGCTATTTTCCCGACACTTTTTACCCTTCCATCTTTCAGTAATGGAATAAGCTGTTTCGTATACTTTGGTGCGCCAATCGGATTGTGAATCCAGTAGATATCAAAATATTCCATATTCATACGCTCCAGGCTGGCCTCACACATCTTTACCACGCTGTCTCCATACATCTCTGCCATCTGCGGGGTAAATTTGGTAGAAACAATGACATTCCCGCGTCCTGCATCATTTACAAATCCACCAAGAATTTTCTCAGACTCTCCATTACTGTATGCTGTAGCCGTATCCCACAGATTCATGTCTGCATTCATTGCCGCATTAAAAATCGGCCGAAATTCTTCCCCTGTCATTGTATTTCCAAAATATCCGTCTTTATCTCCCCAAGCCCAGGCTCCCATAGCAATTTTCGGTAATTTTTTGTTCTGTTCCATATTAATCTCTCCTTACTTTAGATCAAATCCCAATATTTTTCTACAATATTTTCCGGTGAAAAATAAGTTCCAGGTTCAATCCCACCGCATACTGTTTGATCCCTCCTGCCTATTGTTTTTTCTATCCTGCACTTACCACCCAGACATCATACAGGAAAGTTTCATAATCCAAGAAAAAAGGCACTTCTTTTGAAGTACCTCCATTTTACCATGATGCATTTTCTCATACAAATGCTTACATTTTATGTCATGTCATGCTTTTTAAGCATTCCCGGCAGAACTTTGTAAATGCCTCTAGAGCTGGTGAAAATGTCTGGTTTTTCTTCCACACCAGAACCGTTCCCATCTCAAGTGCCGGAGAGAGGGGAATAAACGTTACTCCCTCTGTATTTACATCCAGCTTCAGGCATAATAAGATACCCATACCCTGCTTTACCTGCATAATTGAATTATAAATCAGGTTATAAGTTGACACAATATTCAGCCCGTCCGCACCATCTCCAAACCAGTTATGTAATTCATTTAACACCATTGCACGTTTTGTAGTAATCAATGGAAATTCTGCAATATCCTCCGGTGTGACAAAATCCTTCCCCGCCAGAGGGGAATCTTTTCTGACAATCACCCCCCACTGTTCTTTTTGCGGCATTCTCGCAAATTCATATTTTGAAACATCGACGGGCTCCATCAAAAGCCCCATATCCAACAGCCCATTTTCTATACGGTCCTTAATTTCATCAGCATTGCTGCTGTACATATCAAAATGCACTTCCGGATAGCTTTGCCGGAATTTCTCCATCATTTTGGCAAAAATCTCCATACCCTGCAGTTCACCGCTTCCAATCGCAATCTCCCCGGTGATTTCTTCCTCCCGCATCAGTTCCTGTTTTGTCTTTTCTGCCAGTGTAATCATTTCCTGTGCACGCCGTTTTAACAGCAGGCCATCCTCCGTAAGAGAAATGTTATGGCTGTTTCTGACAAACAGCTTAACTCCCAATTCTTCTTCCAACTGCATCAGCTGTCTGGAAAGTGTCGGCTGCGTAATATGAAGAAGATTGGCCGCTTTTGTTATGTTCTCCTCTCTGGCAACCATCAGAAAGTAATTTAAAACTCGAATTTCCATAATCTCACATCTCCTGATATAAAATATGACTCAGATACCCCTATCTAAGCCACATTTTATCATACCTTACTATTCCTTTTCAACATTTCATGTCAACTGATATACGGATTTAAAATGTTGATATCATATTATACTCTCATGCTCTTTCTGATCTCATACCGCAGATAATCCATGCGCTCCAACTGTTTCTCCCGAAAATGAATCTCATCCAGTGCTTTTTCCCTGATTTCGTTTAACATCTTCATCCGTATGGGTTCCGTCTGTCTGCCCTGCAATACCAGATTCATATAATGTTCCACTTCCTCTACGTCAAACCCGATATCATGCAAGGTCATAATCAGACTTAACCGTTCCAAATCCTCATCATCAAACTGCCAGTCATCCATTACCTTCTGCACTGCACCACATAATCCCCAACTTTTATATTCCTCTAAAATATTCAGTGGAATTTTATAGTGTTCTGAAACTTCTGCTGCCGTCATATTCCATTTCCCCTTCCTTTTACTTTTTGAATTCAATTTCCATCCCTGCTATCCATTTCTGTACCGCCCATATCATACTGGTCCATATTTTCCACATGGTTCACAAGCGCCAGCCTGGCATTTTTCGTCTGTTCTTCTGCCGCCTGATCTAAACACTCATCATAATAACTGGAATAAGGCTTTTCTGTCACAATAGAAAACAAATCCCCACCGACTTCCTCTTGTATCCATCCGGCAAGAAGGGCTGTATTACCCAGAGGAAGCACACTTGCCGAGGTGGTCGCATCCGTATCCACTTCGTCCGGATTTTCCACATGTGTATTTTCTGCCCATGTAAAATAAGCAATCAGGATATTGCCGCTACTGGATGTCTGTGTTACGTTTGGTTCTTTTTCTTCAAAGGATTCTGATACCTGTGCCTCAATCCTGTTTTTCTTTTCTATCTCTTTGTCCGGTTGCTGCTTTCCACAGGCCGCTATATTGATACTCACAGCAAACACCAATGCCATCACTGCTAACCGCTTCATAGTCACCCTCCTTTTGCTTTATAATCTGAAAAAGATGTCCCCAAAAGATTTCAAGGACACCTTTATCATAATACACTGGATGTTAAATTACTAATACCTGTTTTTTATTTCCTGCCATGCCCTTAAAGCATTTCTTTTTTGTCCGTAAATCCCAGATGTTACTTTCTGCGTAGAGCCTGACACGGATATCATCACCGCCCTGAGCGGATAACGGTATATCCTTTACATTCTTATGAATGCCGATGGAACTCAGCTTTCTTTTATATGCCACGCTCCCCTCCATTTCGCAAACTGTCTACGACAGTATTGCTTCTTGTCGGGTCACGGCTTTCGCCGCATACTCGTTCAAAAAAGGAACCATCTGAAAGCAAGCTCTCATCGGTTCCTTTTTTCACTCGTGCGTTCTCGTAGCTAACGCGTCTAATTCATCTGCTTTGCGAATTACTTAAGCTGTGCAGCCACCTCTGCTGCAAAGTCTTCATTTTTCTTTTCAAGACCTTCACCAGTCTCAAAACGAACAAATTTTGTAAGCTTGATGCTACAGCCTGCTACTTTCGCTACAGACTCAACATATTTTGCTACAGACTCTTTGTTTTCAGCTTTTACGTATACCTGCTCTGTCAGGCAGACTTCCTTTAGTTCTTTATTAAGACGTCCGATGATCATTTTCTCAATGATGTTGTCCGGTTTTCCGGCATTGGCAGGATCATTCTTAGCCTGAGCAAGAAGAACTTCCTTCTCTTTCTCTTTATACTCTTCGGATACATCCTCGGAAGAAAGATATTTCGGGTTCATCGCTGCAATCTGCATGGCAATATTTTTAAGGCACTCTGTAACCTCTGCACCAGTGTTATCTGTCTCAGCTGCGATTAGAACACCGATCTTCCCGCCTGCATGAATGTAATCTACCACAAGACCATTCTCACAGGAAACCTTCTCAAAACGGCGGATGTTCATATTCTCCCCGATGGTTGCGATCATGGATGCCAGTTCCTCTTTCACTGTCTTGGAAGTATCAGCAGCCCATGCCTCTTCCATAAAAGCATCGATATCTGAGGCTCCAGAAGTATTGATCTGGGAAGCTACTGCGCCAACAAAATCCTGGAACTTCTCATTCTTAGCAACAAAATCTGTCTCGCTGTTTACTTCTACGATCGCTGCCTGTTTACCATCCTCACTGATATTTGTCTTTACGATACCCTCTGCTGCAATTCTTCCTGCTTTTTTCTCAGCCTTTGCAAGACCATTCTCACGCAGATAATCAACTGCTTTATCCATATCGCCGTCTGTGTTTGTAAGAGCTTTCTTACAGTCCATCATACCGGCACCTGTCAGTTCTCTTAATTCTTTTACCATAGATGCTGAAATAGCCATTGTTTTAATCTTCCTTTCTTCCCTATATAGAAATGCCGCTATTGAGCAACCGCTGTCTTTCACGGCATATTATATTATTCTTCCTCTGCTGCTGTTTCTTCCTCAGCCTCGTCCGCTGCATCTGCATAGGTCTCACCCTGTTTTGCCTCGATCACGGCATCTGCCATCTTAGAAACAATCAGCTTAACAGCACGAATCGCATCATCATTTCCTGGGATTACATAATCCAGCTCCTCCGGATCACAGTTGGTATCTACGATACCTACCAAAGGAATGCCAAGAATGTGAGCTTCCTGAATACAAATTCTCTCTTTCTTAGGATCTACAACAAAGATCGCATCCGGAATGGTCTTCATATCTTTGATACCGCCAAGATTCTTCTCAAGTTTTGCCCACTCTTTTTTCAGGTTAATAACTTCCTTCTTAGGAAGAACATCAAAAGTTCCATCCTCTGCCATTTTCTCGATCGATTTGAGTCTCTTGATACGAGCCTGGATCGTCTTGAAGTTTGTCAGCATACCTCCAAGCCATCTCTCATTTACATAATACATTCCGCAACGCTCTGCTTCACTCTTAATGGAATCCTGCGCCTGTTTCTTTGTGCCGACAAAAAGGATGTTGCCGCCATCAGCAGCGATTTCCTTGATCGCATTGTAAGCCTCATCTACTTTTCCTACTGATTTCTGAAGGTCAATGATATAAATACCATTTCTCTCCGTGTAGATATACTCTGCCATTTTAGGGTTCCATCTTCTTGTCTGATGTCCAAAATGAACACCGGCTTCCAATAACTGTTTCATTGAAATAACACTCATTTTTCTTACCTCCATATGGTTTTTTCTTCCGAAGACTTCATATCTTTTTCAAAACCTTGTCCTCCCTGAAGATCACTGCCCGCAATCCTGGAAAACAAAGCACCATTGAAAAAAATCAGTCAACGTGTTTTTTCAATCCGATTTATTTTATCACAATATATAACAAAATGCAAGGCCTTAATTAAAAAACCCTGCATTTGTTCCCCATGTTCAGCATCCATAAAAAAATATTTATTTTATCCATTTCAGACTCTGTCTGGACTTAATCCTGTCTTGTTATAATTTTAGCAATGGTATCAAAATCTGCTCCTTTCGGAATCTTATACGTACCGCTGCGAACCCGTTTCCCATAGCCCGTCTCTATCAGATATGAATTAAAGGCCTCTGCATCGTCAATGATTCCTGCCTCTTCCATCTCTGTAGATACAGAACTGGACAAAAGTTCATTCCGAACTACAAAAGTAGTCTTTCCTTTTTGAAAAGCAGATGCATTTTTAATATCTTTTTTGCTGTCCTCCAGTTTTTTCTTTGCCTTTTTGTCTTTCTCATTAGGAACTTTTTTATCTGCTCCGACTGCAGAATTTGAAACCGCACTGACTGCCGGCTTAGATGCAGGATTTTCCTTCACTTCCTGCGCCATTTTCTCCGCCTCAGCTTTAGTATCTTCGTCCTCTTCTTTCGGAAACACCATTCCCAGCTCCCTCGCCTGTTTGATCACATTTGTATTCTCATTGGAACTGCGATATGTTATGCATAAAAGAAGAGCGGTGACTACGATTCCTACACCGAGTCCTCTCAAAAACCATTTACTCTTCATTTATTTCCTCCATACAATGAAATCATCAGCTTTACCTCACCCTGTCCGATATCTAATTCCTTCGAGATCTCCAATACAGATTTCCCCTGCTTATACATCTCAATGATCTTTTTATTTACACTGCCATCCTCAAGTTTTCCACTTTTTTCCGTTTCTGGCTTCCCTGCCTGCGGTTTTGCACCAGTAACTGTTTTGGGTTTTCTAGTTTTGTCAACAGCTGGCTTAGCAGATTTTTTATCTACCGCTTTTAACGCCTGTCTATTTATCTGCTCCACTGCATCTATACCAGAGGACTTTTCCGCCGGTCCTTTTTTTGCTGCAGCTTCCTTCAGCTCTTTTTCTTTTTCATTCAACATATTATACATGAACACGACTTCTTCATGATTATGGTTTATTTTTTCCATAAGCTGAGCGGAAAACTCATCAAATTCCATGATTTTCTCATTGCTCTTCCGGTTCAGCTGATCCGTGGTATCAGCAATTACATTTTCCTTCTCTTCACGTAGAATCGCCTCAATCTGCTCACGAACCATCGTCTCTTCTTTTTCTGTCCATATGTCTCTGGATTGATACTCTGCTGTTTCCGGACTATCTGAGTTTCTATCTTTTTTTCCCACAAAAAAACTAATAGAGATACTCAAAAATCCCAAAATCAGAAGTATGATCTCTGCTGCATTCATTTTTTCCTCCCCCAAAAGCATATCCACACCGATAAACTTTGGCTATATCATAATATCAAAACTGCTATCCGATTTGGGTGCCATTGGTGCTTCTTCGGACTGCTTTTTTTTCTTTTTATTGCGCCCTCCGCTGTATTTATTCTTACCGGAACCATCAAAACGGTATTCTTCTTTCTCGCTCTTATTCGTCTCTGTGGTCCTCTGGTTCTGTTGCTCTACATTTTTTTCAAAACTTGCGGCGGCAGTTTCACCCATATGCTGAAACTGATGCTGTTCTCTTCCTATGATTCCAGAAGCCTCCGATGACCTGGGAGCTATCGTGGAAGCATCAATTGAACTGATGGACATATTGATCACCACACCTTTCCTGTCTTTCTAATACGCTGATGAGTAAAATTCCAATCGACTTGATATCTGCGCCCTCTCTTACAAACTTACACTTTGACACCCTGTCACTCATAATCTTGGATACATCTTTGATCACAATCTGCACTCCGGAATTTACCACACCCTCTACCCGGATGCTGACATTTGAGTTCGCCTTCAGGCTCTTCCGCAGTGTCTCACACCGCGCCTTCATGCTCTCAATCTTCTTCTGAATCTTAGGTTTAGAAGAAGAAGCTGTCTTTAAATACTCCTTCTGTTTTGGCGACAGGTCTTTTCCTGTCTTCACACACTTTTTAATGGAATGGAGAACCCCATCCATCTTTTTTAAAGCTGCACATGCCTCTTCGGTCTTTTCCTCTGTTTCATTTAACATTTTAACCAGTTCCACATCCGACATCACTTCTACGACTGTAGAAGTCCCCATAGAGGAACCGAGCTGCGTCGCTGCGATATTGGAATAGGAACGAATGTGACCGCCATTGATTAATCCCTTCTTTCCAAGAACTGCAATTTCTCCTTCGCACTCTACATCGCTGTGCAGCACAGCATCACACATCAAAGTACCCTTACATTTAATCTGGCTGTTTTCGATAAATTTAGCGGTTACATTTCCCTCTGCTGTCAGGGTTCCTCTGGACATGCCCTGCATCCCCCGCTTAAGAACGATGTTTCCACCGGCCACAAGATCAGCCCCCTCTACAACACCGTTAACTATAATATCTCCATCTGCCTTAATAACATAACCAGTATTGACGTTCCCCACTACATTTACTGTTCCTTTATATTCGATATCTCCGGTAGAGGCATCCACGTTTGCTGGCACCTCATATATATTGGATACCATGACAAGGTCATCTACCAGTGTCACATGCCCTGCAACCTGGGAATATAGCTCACATCCGTCCTCTGTCATCGCTATGTTCCGGCCATGGCGAAGTCGTTTCACTGCTACTTTACTGGGAGCCAGTGACTTTCCTGTAACACTGACACCTGGCTTACCAAAATCCGCCGGCGTAAGCGTCGCAAGCTTTTCTCCGACCTGGACTGGCTTGATATTTCCCAGATGATGAAAGTCTACACTTCCATCATCATTCAATTTAGGTTTTGCTGTTGCATTGATATCAAAATGATACTCCACTACAGCATCGTGTCCCTGGACAGGTGGTGTGGCCTCTGCCACAACATAATCCCTGCAGTATTCCGGGGCTTTTATAAACTCATTCACCACATCCTCACGGATACCATGAACGATACCTTCTAGTTTCAGGTCACTCAGTATCTCTTCCTTCGTCAACCTTTTTCCGTTGCTGGAGGGCGGATAAAACCTGGCAACTGCATCTTCCCCCTCATTACGGATATCAACGATACACCGCTCGTTTTCCGGCAATATCTCCTGATCCAGCAGACGAAATTCTTTCTGAAAATCCCCCCGTTTCAGATACTGGTTCAGAGCCACCGAATCATAGTCGGGCAGATTGATCCGATCCAGATATCTCATAACTTCATCAATCTGAAACATCTCCCCCTCCTGTGAGGCCGGAAACACCTTAAGAAATGTTCGATTTGTCTTATTCACAATCTGGAAGTAAGCGTTTTCCCCCATAGAAATCCTCCCCTTTCAGTCTTTCCCCGGTGTTTTTCCCGTTTATCCTGATAAAATCCATCCAAATGTATTTTAAAAAAGATTTAACAGCTCTACTGAATCCCCCATCTGAACCTTAATCTTCTGCAGTGCTTTCGTATGAAGCTGGGAAACCCTGGATTCGGAAACCTCCAAAATCCTGCTGATCTCTTTTAACGTCATATCTTCATAATAATAGAGCGTAATTACACTGGATTCTTTTTCGGTAAGCGTCTTTAATGCTTCTACAAGCATCCGCTTGAGCTCCTGTTTTTCCAGTGCCTGTTCCGGCTGATCAAAACGGCTGGTTCCCCCCGCAGAATCCATTCTGGCATCTCCACCCTGTTCCAAAAAATCATCCAGAGATACAAGATTGGTAAACTGCGCTTCATTTTTCCAGCTGTCATACTCTTCCAGACTGATCTCCAGTTCTTTGGCAATTTCCGAATCTGTCGCTGGTCTCCCCAGCTCTCCCTCCAGTCTAGCACTGGCTACATCCATCTGCTTCTGCTTTTGGCGCAGTGTCCGGGGAATCCAATCCATCTTTCGAATCTGATCCAGTATAGATCCCCGAATCCGAAGGCTGGCATAGGTTTCAAATTTCACATTTTTAGCAAGATCAAACTTATCAATGGCATCAATCAGACCAAATATGCCATATCCCACTAAATCATCATATTCCACCGTATACCCCAGATACATTCCCATCCGTCCGGCAACCAGATTTACCAGATTCGCGTACTCGACGATCAGCTGCTCCCTAAGTTCCGGGCTTTTTGTCTTTATATATTTGTCCCATATCTTTTTCTTTTCGGATTCATTCATCGCCATAAGCGCTCCCTCACTATCTTACGATAAAATATCGTCAGATCAGACATCTTCTTCCTGTTCTGCTTCGTCACTTTCTTTTTCCCGACGCTTCTTTTCCTCCTCCGCCTGGAGCTCTGCCTGTCTTCTTGCCTCTTCCTCCAGACGAATCCTTTCATTCTCTGCCCGGACCATAGCCTCATGCTCTGCTACCACTTTGCCTACAACCTGTGCCGCGATCTGACCTATGATATAGAATAAAATAAGGACGATTATCAATACGATAAGACTATAGGTAACATCCCATCCCTGTACTATACTCATGATGCAGCACACCAGTCCCGCCAGCAACATTGTAAATGCCGGAATAAATCGATATTTCATTATTTTCCCCCATTCTGCCTGACAATCATTCATATCAAATGATACTGTCGCCAAATCCTACTGCTTTCACACTCAATCCACCGGTTACTGTATCGAATTCAATGGTTCTGCCATAATTGCTCCCCACATCTTCTGCCAAAATCGGTATCCGAAGTTCGCCAAGAACTTCATGCACCGCATCCACATTCTGTTGCCCAATATTTAGAAACTTGTTATTGGACTGATAGGAAAACATCTTCGCTCCGCCTGCCATTTTGGCAATAATTCCAGATTTTTTAGCACCAACCCTCAGGAGTTCTTCGTACATATCCGGAATACAGGTATCCACAAATTTCATGCGATTCGTATTTTGGGATAATTGACTGCTGTCTGGCATCATAACATGTGCAAGTCCACAAATCTTTGTGGTTCTATCATACAACACAACCCCCAGACAGGAACCGAGCCCAAGGGTTGATATCTTCTGTGGAGAACGGCAGAGTTTAAAGTCTGCCATTCCCACACGTATTATGTCACTCATACTGTCTTTGATTCTCCCACTACGTTTTCTATATTAAGAAGAGAAATGAGATTCTCACCATTTTTACCAATACCGGCAAGATAGGCAGCATTTTTCTCATCCAATTTAAAGGATGGTGTCTCTATTGTTTCTGGGTTCAGGTTCACAACCTCTCTTACCTCATCCACAATCACTCCCACCAGGGACTGATCTTCCAACTTCAGTATAATGATACGGGTGGAACCTCCATAGGAATCATTCTCAAGGTCAAACCTCCTGCGAAGGCTCATGACTGGCACCACCTCACCTCTCAGATTGATTACACCAACGTAATAAGGCTGAGATTTTGGAACTCTGGTAATTCTCTGCATTCTGACAATATTATCTACATATCCAATATTGATCCCATACTGTTCATCACCAATCCGGATCACTATGTACTGAATTTCCTCTACTGCATTTTCATTCATCATTCCGTCCATTTGCCTGCCCTCCTAAATCAGTGTGTTTGTGTCAAGGATCAATGCCACTTCACCGTCTCCAAGAATCGTCGCCCCACTGAACAGTTTCGCATTGGTGATATGGTGCCCCATGGACTTGATCACGGTCTCCTGCTGTCCAAGAAGGTTATCCACAACCAATCCCAGTCTCTGATCGCCCTTCTTTACAACCACGGCAACTCCTGATTCAATATCTGCTTCCTTATCATAATCCTCCATTTCGAGAATTTCATTCATACGGATAATAGGAATCACGCTGCCTCTCAGATAAATTACTTCCTTCGACTGAACCAATTTGATATCATCCTGGGAAATATCTTCAATCGTATCAATATTTCCCAGAGGAATGGCATATTTTTCCGTTCCCACTTCTACCATCAATGCCTGTATGATAGCG
>JAAVZE010000192.1 GCA_022791495.1 Eubacterium sp. | reverse complement strand
TCCATTTGTTTGTACGCCACCCGCCGTTTTGGGTTGAATTTTTTTCCATATATTACCTCCGTTTTTTAAATTGTAAAAGTTATCTTTTTATTTTACAATAGATTGGGGTAAATTTCAATCAGATTTTGGGGAAAAATGGAGGTTATTGTGGGAATGATGTGAAGGAAGGGAGGATGGAGAGTGACGCAGAGAAAGGGAAGAGACTTACAGGAGAGTGACTGCATAAATTCCCATTTCACGACCTAGGAATTCTAGGCTTCTGAAATTTTGCTAAAAGCATTTCTGGAAAGGCTTAACTCGCCTTGAAGGATTTTATAAAAAGAGCGTTTGTGAGGCTCAAACAGAAGCCTTTTCAGAAATAACGCAAAATTTCAGAAGCCTAGAATCTCCTAAGGTCATTCCATAGGGAATTTATGCAGTCACTCTCCTGTAAGCCTCTTTTCTTTCTCTGCTGTGATTTGGGAATAATAAATAAAAGTCAGAATTTAGAAAGATTTATATAATTGTTTTCATGTGTTTAAAATTATGGTATAATGCTATCAAACTACGCTTTGCTTCGTTTGATGACCTGCGCACGCATCGGCGTGCTTCATTGTGATAAAATAAAAATAAAGGATGCCGGAGATGCTGTATATATAAAATATAATTTATATAAGGTTAGTAATTATTATATTTTGTATTGTTTTTTAGCGGCAGCACTGCTTTCGGCTGATTCTTTTTGTAGGAGAATGTTATGAAACGAATGATTGATAAACATGCTTATACATATTCTGTCTATGCTGTTTCTAAATCCGGTATTTATGTAAAATGTCCCAAATGCGGCAATCTTGCCATTATAACCGCTGATGATAATACTGCCTGCTGCAAATGTACAAAATGTGGTTTTTCTAAGCAGAAAAAACACGTGATGTATCATTACGATGTTCACAATCAATGTAAAGGCTGTGGGCGATATTATAGAGTAGATATTACAGAAGAAAAACAGCAACATGTTCATGTTCTTCGTGTTGCCTG
>JAAVZE010000090.1 GCA_022791495.1 Eubacterium sp. | reverse complement strand
GGAGGACTTGCATAAATCTGGGTTTTATGGTATATTATTAATGTATGGCGACATAGCCAAGTGGTAAGGCGTGGGTCTGCAACACCCTGATCACCAGTTCGAATCTGGTTGTCGCCTTGAAAAAGAAAATGCTTTCATTTGTATAGTACAAATGAAAGCATTTTTTTGTATCTCATAGTGTGCTGTATCATTCATTTGGAGATGTGGGTGATACAATATGCCAGCTCGACGGCGCCGTCGAGCTAGATCTCTTCTTCTGTCTCAGTTTTCCGGGAGAACAAAAGCAGAAGGATCAGAAGAAGTCCAATAATTAAAATGAAGGTCTTGTATTTATCGAAGTAGTGGAAAAAGACATCCCGGTAATTATAGAAATAGTAACCCAGGCAGATGAGCAGTGTATTCCATATCGTGATGCCGATGGAAGAGAAAATCACATAAGCGGGATAGCTCTGTCCGCATGCCCCGGCTACGAAGGCTATGTAAGTCCGGCAGATGGGGATGACTCTCCCTACACAGACTGCGAGTCTGCCCCGGTCTCCAAAGGTGCGGTAGGATGCCAGGATTGGCTTTTTGCTGGAAGGAAACCGCGCCATGATCTTCTCCAGCAGGGGAGAACCTCCGTAACGGCCGATGGCGTAGGTGAGACTGGTACCCGCCAGACCGGCAGCGCTGCTATAAAGGATAAGAAGGGGCAGGGAAATACCGATACCCGCCCCAAAAGCGCCGGCGAAGGGGAGGACGAGTTCGCTGGAGATGGGAAAGCATGCGTACTCTAGTGCGATTAAAAGGATGATGGCCGGTGTGCCATAGGATTCGATCCATTGTAACAGCTGATCCATAATACCTCATTCTGCGCACGGGGAAGGCGTGCGCGTAATTACATCGTTATTAATATATATGGAGGCAGACTGTCAAAAATGCTAATGGTTTACGAAGAAATAAAGGCACCTGCGTTGACGAAGTGAAATTAACTTGCTATAATAAATTTCGTACGTTATGACAAATTTTAAATGTTTCAAAAGAGGAGGTAGAGCAGGGTGCGTTGGAAACTGGTATTTTCTATTGTTGAGCGCCGTAGTACAACAAACATTAAGTAACTGACACATTCCTTTGTCTTAAAATAGATGAAACGAAGACTTGTTGAATCAGGAGGAAAAGATTATGAAATCATCGTACAATCCGAAAGAGATTGAGAAGAAATGGCAGAAAATATGGGAGGATGAGAAGGCATTTGCAGCGACAAATGATTTTTCCAAGCCAAAATACTATGCCCTGGTGGAGTTCCCTTATCCATCGGGCCAGGGACTTCATGTAGGACATCCGCGTCCCTATACAGCACTGGATATTGTGGCACGTAAAAAGAGAATGCAGGGCTACAATGTACTTTATCCTATGGGCTGGGATGCATTCGGTCTTCCGACAGAAAATTATGCAATAAAGAATAAGGTTCATCCAAAGGAAGTAACAAAAAATAATGTAGCTAAATTTAAGGCGCAGCTGCAGTCATTGGGCTATTCTTTTGACTGGGAGCGGGAGGTAAATACAACAGATCCTGATTATTTTAAATGGACACAGTGGATCTTCCTTAAATTGTTTAAGGCAGGGCTGGCTTACAAGTCAGAGATGCCCATTAACTGGTGTACTTCCTGTAAATGTGGTCTTGCCAATGAGGAGGTCGTAAATGGTGTATGTGAGCGATGTGGCAGTGAGGTCGTACGCCGGGTAAAAAGCCAGTGGATGTTAAAGATCACGAAGTATGCAGATAAGCTTATTGATGATCTGGATGACGTGGATTACATCGAGAGAGTGAAGGTTTCCCAGAAAAACTGGATTGGCCGTTCCAATGGAGCCGAAGTGGATTTTCAGCTGAAGGATAAGGAAGAGAAGCTGAGGATCTACACCACACGTCCGGATACGCTTTTTGGTGTTACCTATATGGTGGTGTCCCCGGAGCATCCCTATCTGGATAAGTACAAAGATGAGATCAAAAACTGGGATGAGATCCTGGCGTACAGGGAGATGGCGGCAAGAAAATCTGATTTTGAGAGGACAGAGCTCGCCAAGGAAAAAACAGGTGTGGCTATTGATGGATTATCAGCAGTCAACCCGGTTAATGGAAAAGAGATTCCGGTGTGGGTGTCGGATTACGTACTTATGAGTTATGGCACCGGTGCTATTATGGCAGTACCTGCCCACGATGAACGTGACTGGGAATTTGCCAAAAAATTTGAACTTCCGATTATAGAAGTCATCCAGGGAGGAAATGTGGAAGAAGCAGCCTATACAGATGTAGCCACAGGAACTCTTGTGAATTCCGGCTTTCTGAGCGGCAAATCCGTAGCGGAGGCGAAGCAGGCGATTATAGAGTGGCTGGAAAAAGAGGGTGTTGGTACTGCGAAGACCAACTTTAAGCTTCGGGACTGGGTATTTTCGAGACAGCGTTACTGGGGAGAGCCGATCCCTATCGTAAAATGTGAAAAGTGCGGATTTGTGCCGGTTCCGGAAGAACAGCTTCCTCTGGAACTGCCGGAGGTAGATAACTATATGCCTACCGATAATGGGGAGTCCCCTATCGCAAATATTCGTTCCTGGGTGGAGACCACCTGTCCATGCTGTGGCGGAAAGGCGGAACGGGAGACGGATACCATGCCCCAGTGGGCAGGATCTTCCTGGTACTTCCTTAGATATATTGATCCTGATAACTCTGAGGCACTGGCAAGCCGTGAGGCGATGGAGTACTGGCTTCCGGTAGACTGGTACAACGGCGGTATGGAGCACACAACCCTCCATCTTTTGTATTCCCGGTTCTGGCATAAGTTTTTATATGATCAGGGGGTGGTACCTACAAAGGAGCCTTATCAGAAAAGAACTTCTCACGGTATGATCCTTGGGGAAAATGGCGAGAAGATGAGTAAATCCAGGGGAAATGTAGTAAACCCTGATGATATTGTCAATACTTATGGTGCGGATACCCTTCGTACTTATGAGATGTTTATTGGAACTTTTGATGCGGCTGCGGCATGGTCCGACGATGGAGTCAAAGGGTGCCGCCGTTTTCTTGACCGTGTGTGGAAGCTTCAGGATATGGTAGTGGATGAAGAAGGCTATTCTCAAGACCTGGAGACGAAGATTCATCAAACGATCAAAAAGGTGAGTAATGATTTTGAGACACTCAAATACAATACGGCGATCGCGGCAATGATGGCGCTGATCAATGAGTTCTATAAGGCGGAGAAGCTGACGAAAGACGATTTTAAGACACTGCTTCTGCTGCTGAATCCGGTAGCGCCTCATATGACAGAGGAGCTCTGGGAGATTATGGGATATGATAAGCGTCTGTTTGAAAATTCCTGGCCGGAGTATGAGGAAGAGAAGACCGTGGAAAAAATGCAGGAAATCGCAGTTCAGGTCAACGGAAAGGTGAGAGCTGCGGTGAAACTTGCCATCGACGCTGACAAGGATACGGCGATTGCTGCCGGAAAAGAAGCGGTGGCAGAGAAGATTGCCGGCATGAATATCGTAAAAGAGATCTATGTGCCGGGAAGAATCATTAATATCGTAGTGAAAGGCTGATGATTATGACGAACGAAGAGAAACTTGGCACTGCCCCGCTGTTTCGATTGATGATGAGTATGGGGATCCCTACCCTGGTGGCTCAGATCATTAATCTCTTGTACAATATCATAGACCGGATCTATATTGGTCATATTCCAGAAGTGGGGGCAACCGCGCTGACCGGGGTGGGACTGGCGCTGCCTATGATCGTGATCATTTCAGCATTCAGCGCATTTGTGGGAGCGGGCGGAGCCCCGCTCTCCGCCATTGCGCTGGGAAGAGGAGAGAAAAAAGAGGCGGAACGGATCCTGGGAAACGGATTTTCCCTTCTTCTTATATTTTCTGCCTTCCTTATGATTCTATTTTTTATAATAAAAAGACCAGTTCTGTTCCTAATCGGCGCCAGTGATGCCACCTTTCCCTTTGCGGATGAATATATGACCATTTATATATTTGGTACGCTCTTTGTCCAGATCTCCCTGGGGATGAATCCCTATATCACAGCCCAGGGATGTTCCCGGACGGCGATGCTGTCCGTGCTGATCGGCGCGGTACTGAATATCGCGCTGGATCCGTTGTTTATCTTCGGGTTTGGCATGGGAATCCGGGGGGCGGCACTTGCTACGGTGATCTCACAGTTTGTCAGTGCAGTCTGGGTTCTTTGGTTTTTGACGAGAAAAGAACGGGCGATGGGAATCCGGAAAAACTATTTGAAAATACGGGGAAAGATCGTGGCAAAGATCATGTCTCTTGGTGTGGCGCCCTTTATCATGCAGGCGACAGAAAGTTTTATTTCCATCGTGATGAACAGTGGGCTGCAGCGTTATGGTGGAGACATGTATGTGGGGACGCTGACCATCATGCAGAGTGTGATGCAGTTTGTGAGTATTCCGGTCAGTGGGTTTACCCAGGGAGTCCAGCCCATTATGAGTTATAATTTTGGCGCCGGAAATACAGAACGGGTAAAGAAGACGTATTTTACGATGCTGGGGATCGTTATGTCTTATACCATTCTGCTTACCATATCGATCATGGCGGCACCAGGGGTATTTGCCAGAATGTTTACAGACAGTTCCGAACTGATCCTGCTGGTGGAAAAGATCATGCCGGTATTTGTCTGTGGAATGCTGGTATTTGGTGTGCAGATGTCAAGCCAGACCACATTTCTTGCGTTGGGACAGGCGAAGATATCGCTGTTTATAGCCCTTTTGCGAAAAGTGATCCTTTTGATCCCTCTGGCGATCATCCTGCCGAAACTGACAGGAGATGTGATGTTTATTTATTATGCAGAACCGATCTCTGATGTGACGTCGGCGCTGACCTGTGGTATTTTATTTGCCTGTCTGTTTGGAAAAATATTAAAGCGGAGCAAAAAAAATTAACTTTGCTGATTTTCAAAAGGTGCGCGTTTCTCGACCGCACCTCTTTTATGCCCTAAGGTCAAAGTTATAGCGCTTGACAGCTGCCGGCGGGGCAGGAGAATCGTTTTCAATAAAGTCATGGACCAGGTCGATGTCTTTTTCTTTGGCGAGAAATTCGGAAGTGAAGCTATAGCCCTGCTCATTTATGGCATCTTTTAATAATTCCACATTTTTTTCTAAAAGCTTTCGTGCCGCTTCTTTTGCTGCATAAAACTGAGTAGAAATACTCGTGTGATCTTTTGTGATGTGGATGTCCAGTGTTCCCAGGGAATCCATCTCCAGGTGAAGAAGAGCCTTGAGATTGTCCTTCGATTTTTTCAGGGCGTTTTTCCGCGTCATGACATAGAGATCACCGTGGGCATTCTGCTGGGATAATTTCAGCGGAAGCTGCATGTAAGCGAATTGTTCGTTTAACATCTTCATAAAGGCAAGGTTCTGCTGTAGATCCGAGGTAGTGTTGATGATCTGTTCACCGGAATTTCGTGTGGCAAACATCCGACTCAGGTTCGTGAGATCGGAAAACTGCTGCTGCATCCGGCTGTAGAGGGTATCTATGCTTCCTTCTTCTTTCAGCCCCTCGGGAGAGAGAGTCCACCCGGATAAAAACTGACCTTTTACTACCTTTTGGAACGCCTTTTGTGACACCAGCTGATGAAGTTCTTCATCGGGAAGGGTGGCAAGGGTGTTTTTTATATTTGTCAACAGTTCCCTTGCTGTCAGATCTCCTTTTTCCAGAGATGTAAGCCTCTCTTTATTTTCTGTATATTTTCCCAGAAGATCAGACAGGGAGCTGCGTTCTTCCGCAGTGAGAAGATGGCCGGTCTGTTCCGGAATAAATCCGGTGGGTTTTGTCTCTGCACCCGCTGGAGAAGAGACCCGGTCGGTAATACCGTTCAGAAGCTGTCTCATCCGGGCAAAAGGTGTAGTGGCAGTTTGTCCGGCAGTCTGGCTGTCCTCTGCTGATTGCGGGGAAATTTCCTGGTTCTCTTCTCCAGGAAGTAGCTCAGCACCTTCTGTTTCGGCTTCCGGGGATGCGGAAAGGTTTGTCTGGAGCTGTGTGGCGGTTAGGTTCTGTTCTTCTAAGGAAGGAAGGGACTGCAGCATCATATCCAGCACTTCCCCTGTGGCATACCGGGCGATGGATGGATTTTCTTCGGCGAGTCCGGTGAGAAGTTCGTTGACGGAGTCTACCAGGGCATCCATCCGGGTCAGGAGCTGGTGCGTCTGTTTATTGTATTGGTCAAACTGGGTTACGGTTGCCGTGTCCATAGGCATGCCCAAGCGCTTCATCGTGATCACAGAATTTACATCCGCATCCGGATATTTAGCACACAGCTGCAGGGATTCTGCGATATTTTCCCGGCTTATAGACTGCTGGTTCAGGAGAAGGCTTCTGACAATTTCTAGATTTCTTGGGCTTTTCGGGAGCCCTGCCTCTTCAAGTGCCTGCTCAATGGTGTCTTCCATGCCCAAAAGATATGCCTGGGATACTGCCTTCATGTAGATGGTGCCGCTGTCCAGTCCCGTGATCAGGAAAGCCGCTTTTTGACCGATGGAGTACTGGGAGGCTTCAGGGAGCTTTCCTGTAAAAGAGGAGCCGTCTTCCATAGAGATGGTGATCTCATTGCCGTGAATATCGCTAACGACGCCTTTTAAGGTCTCTCCCTCTCTTACAGTAATGGTGCCCCCTCCGGAACGAAAGGTACGTTTGGCAGCGGCAGTGTTCATACTGCCGGACTGATTCTGATTGTTGTGTACGCTGTTGCTTGAAATAGGCATGAAATCGACTCCTTTTACCGGTTTATTGGAAAATGCCCAGGGCATATTCTGCTGAAACTATTTTTTTCTATCTTTATTATCGTTAAAAGCAGCTGATTTTTCAAGAGAGGATGCACGGAAAATTGCATTATTTCCATATTTTTTACGAATGTCGTCTACTGCTTTTTCTAATTGTCCCTGTTTTATATAATATCTGCTGTCGGTAAGGTTGATCTGACGGAGACGCTCTCTTGTGAGCTTTGAGGTAGATACACCGAGCAGCCGGATGGGGGAACCGTCCCACAATTCATCAAAAAGCCCACAGACAGAGCTGTATAATTCACTGGTGGTATTGGTAGCAGAAGGCAGGGTGCACTGATGGCTGATGTGGTGGAACTGGCTGTCTTTGATCGAAACAGCGACCACCTGCGCCATAAATTCATCTGCCCGGAGGCGGCTGCCCACAGATTCGCAGAGATTTAACAGGATGTTTTTGGCTTCGCCGGCATCGGTGACATCCCGCGGAAGAGTGGTGGAATTGCCGCAGCCCTTGGCGTCCGCCTGTTCACTCTGCACCGGGGAGACGTCGATGCCATTGGCGTAGTCGTGGATGGTGGTACCGTGTTTGCCCATGTGGGACTGTAAGATCGCCTTATCTGTCCGGGCGAGTTCACCGATGGTTCGGATCCCCAGATTGTATAGCTTTTTGGCAGAAGCGCGCCCGACAAAAAACAGATCGCCCACCGGGAGAGGCCACATTTTTTCTTTTATTTCATTTGGAAAGAGACTGTGGACTTTGTCTGGCTTCTCAAAGTCCGATGCCATTTTTGCCAAAAGCTTATTGGTAGATACGCCGATATTTACCGTATAGCCGAAGCGATCATGGATCTCCTGCCGGATCTGTTCCGCCGCTTCTACAGGAGAATACCTGGTGAGAAGCGGGCAGCCGGTCATATCGACAAAAGCTTCATCTATACTGTATTGTTCTACTACAGGGGTGACTGTCCTGAGATAGGCGATGAGTTCATTGGAAAATATCCTATATAAATGGTGTCTGGGAGGAACGATGAGAATATCCGGACATTTTTTTCTGGCCTCTGCCAGAGTCTCAGCAGTCTTGATGCCGAATGCTTTGGCAGGCATGCTTTTAGCCAGAACAATGCCATGACGGTTCTGTTCGTCGCCCCCTACCACAGAAGGGATCGTTCTCAGGTCCAGGGTTTCATTCAGTTCCGTGAGACGGTAAACCGCTTCCCAGCTCAAATAGGCGTTATTTACATCAATGTGAAAGACAATCATAATATTTCCTCCCCCCCGACTCAAATAGACATTATTTATAACAATGTGAAAGACGATCTTATCGGTGCCCTCATTTGATACACAAATATTATGATAAAATAAGTTCTAACGAACTTAATAGTAAGTTGCTTACGCAACTTAGTATGTGCAGAAATCATGCACAGAACTTATGATAAAACAATTTTATCATAAGAACAAATGTTTGTAAAGAAGGACTTGCATAAAATGGGGGAGGATGATAGAATAAGTGCATACATTAATGCTAGGAGGTTTTATTATGTACCAAATAAATGACAATTATCTGAAATTACCAGGCAGTTATCTTTTTTCCACCATTGGCAAGAAGGTAAATGCATACACAGAAGCGAATCCAGATAAAAAAGTGATCCGTCTTGGAATCGGTGATGTAACCCTTCCTCTGGCACCTGCAGTGATCGCTGCGATGCATAAAGCGGTGGACGAGATGGCGGATGCTGCTACCTTTAAGGGCTATGCGCCGGATCTGGGGTATGAATTTTTGAGAAGTGCCATTGCGCAGAAAGATTATAAAGCCAGAGGGGTGGACATTGCCATTGACGAGATTTTTGTCAGTGATGGTGCGAAGAGTGACTCCGGGAACATCGGAGATATCTTTTCCCAGAATAACCGAATCGCAGTGTGTGATCCAGTATATCCGGTGTATGTGGACACGAATGCCATGGCAGGCAGAACCGGCGAGTACCTGAAAGATAAGGAGTGCTGGTCTAATGTGATCTATATGCCGTGTACAGCAGAGAATGATTTTGTGCCAGAGATACCCAAGGAGATCCCGGATATGATCTACATCTGCTGTCCGAACAATCCTACGGGAACGACATTAAATAAAGAGCAGTTACAGAGGTGGGTTGACTTTGCTTTGACAAATGGTGCTGTTATTATATATGATGCAGCGTATGAAGCATATATTTCTGAGGACGATGTTCCGCATTCGATCTTTGAGTGTGATGGTGCGAAAAAGTGTGCCATTGAGATGCGAAGCTTTTCTAAAAATGCAGGATTTACAGGAACCCGTCTTGGATTTACCGTAATCCCGAAAGAGCTGGTATGTGACGGCGTTTCTCTGAACAGTCTCTGGGCGAGAAGACATGGTACGAAGTTTAACGGTGCCCCTTACATCATACAGAGAGCCGGAGAGGCGGTGTACAGTGATGAGGGACAGAAACAGACGAAAGACCAGATCGCTTATTATATGAACAATGCAAAGATTATCAGGGAAGGGCTCACAAGTGCCGGCTATACAGTATTTGGTGGTGTAAATGCGCCGTATATCTGGCTGAAGACGCCGGATCAGATGACTTCCTGGGAATTCTTTGATCATTTGCTGGAGAATCACAATATTGTGGGAACTCCGGGAAGTGGTTTTGGACCGAGCGGGGAAGGATATTTCCGGCTTACTGCTTTTGGATCTCTTGAAAACACCGAAGAGGCGATGCAGCGGCTGAAAAAATAGCTTCTGTAAATTATTGAGGCTCAATGCATCATTGAGCGAAAGCGATATATGCGCAATATTGCGCAGGAATAGGGGGAAATATGAGTAAATGGAAAAAGGTTCTGGTGGGGCTTGTTGCACTGGGGATGGTATTGATGCCGGTCTCTGTTTCAAAAGCGGATGCGGTAGAGGGAGATGAAAAACCCTATATATCCCTGGGAGCAGACCTTACGAAAGAACAGAAAAATACGGTTCTTTCTCTTCTGGATGTGACAGAAGAGGAACTGGCAGATTATGAAGTGATTCAGGTGACCAACGAGGATGAACACGATTATCTGGATGAGTACCTCTCGGATTCGGTGATCGGGACTAAGGCGCTTTCTTCTGTCCGCATCGAAAAAGCAGAAGAGGGAAAAGGAATCAGTGTTGTCACAAAAAATATTACCTATTGCACTAGTGGTATGTACACCAATGCCCTGATCACAGCGGGGATCAATGACGCGAAAGTGACGGTGGCAGGTCCTTTTAATCTGTCGGGAACGGCGGCTCTGGTAGGTGCCATGAAGGCGTATTCTACGATGACCGGCGAGGATCTGAAAAAAGAAAATGCAGATGCCGCGACGAATGAGCTCGTGCTGACCGGTGAACTTGGTCAGGAGCTGGGAGCGGAAAAAGCGGAAGAACTGGTAGCTTTGGTAAAACAAAGAGTGCTGGACGGTGATGTGGAAACGAAGGAAGAGGTCAAAGAGATCATTCAAGAATCTGCCGGAGAATTGGATGTGAAGCTGACAGCCGAGCAGGAACAGAGACTGGCAGCTCTTCTGGAGAAGATCAAGGACCTGGATCTGGATGTGGATAAACTGAAGCAGCAGGCAGAAGATGTGTATAACCGTCTCAAAGACCTGGACATCGATCTGGATCAGGCGAAAGGATTTTTTGAAAAGATCATTGAATTTTTTACAGAGATCGCCGAAAAGATCGCCAGCTGGTTTGCCGGATTGTTTGGGTGATAACAGCTTGTCAGGTGTCGTCGGGCATCTTTGAGTTACTGCCTGGCAAAGTATCAAATACCTGTATTTTCTGCAAATAAGTGTGGAAAGTACAGGTACTTTTTGTAAAAGAGGGGTAAACTTGTAGTATATCCAGGCATTTTATTTCTTGCCACACAGGATATACATGTGATAAAATAAGTCCTGTCGGACTTAAATGTGATAGAATAAGCAGAATTTTAGTTACAATAGGCTGGGTATCTGTATGATACCTTATTATATATTATGCTGGAGGAATGATCAGTGAAGATAAGTGTAATTGTAGCTTATCACGATGAAAAGAACTATATCCGGGACTGCCTGGGAAGTCTGGCAGATCAGAGTTTCCATGATTTTGAAGTGATCATGGTATGTGACGGATGTGAAAAACCAGATGTGAGTGAATGGAACAGATTGAAGATACATTTTGCCGCCACAGGAGATGCAGGCGGCGTGGCGGCGGCAAGAAACGTCGGGCTTGATGTAGCTGCCGGGGAATATATCCTTTTTATGGATGCCGATGATTATCTGGCTCCCGATACGCTGGAGAGGCTTATGGAAAGAGAAGTGCCTGACGGAGTGGTCTACGGCAGACTGCAGAGTACGTGGTACAGCCGGAAGGTATATTTTGACAACGGAGAGGAACTGGACCGCCAGAACGGTGTAGAGCATAAGGTGTATGATGGGGATATGGACAATGCCTATGAATACCTTCCTATGAGGGCTAAGAGTCTTCAGGGGATAACGATTCTTGGAATGCTGATCTCCCGTAAGGTGATTCGGGAACATTCGATTCGTTTTTGCGAAGATCTGCATTATTTTTCAGACCTGCCTTTTTTGATGCAGGTGCTTTCTCATGCAGAAAAAACGTTATTTTGTGAAGAGGGCTTATATATAAAAAGAAAACATAATGATCCAGTAAACCTGCCTTCCCTGCTGCAGGCGAAGGACGATGAGAAAAAAGTGTTTGAGGGTATGGAGGCTTATCAAAAGGCAAAGAGATTTATTCCTGCCCAGGATGAGGGTAAGAATCAGTATCTGGATTATAAACTTGTTATGTGGCTTGTGACCAGGATCGCTTCTTTTATGGTGGAGGCAAAGCCGGCGAAACAAAAAGAGACGGTGATCGTTCTACAGGATACATTAAAGCTGCTTGGAAAAAATGTATACTCTATGCTGAAGCATCATCCCAAAAAACTGATACGGTATGGAATGGCTGGAGATGCGGCGGGACTTGCCAGCAAGACCAGGAATCATGCGAGAAAACAGACGTTGTTCCGGATCTGCACCAGCCGGTCTAAGATGAAGCGCTATCTGTATGAGAAGGTATTTTCTAAGATGAAGATGATGGAGGATACCGTGATTTTTGAGAGCTTTTTTGGGAAAAGTTATTCTGACAGCCCGAAGTATATTTTTGAATACCTTAACGAAAAATATCCGGGGAAATATAACTATATGTGGGTGAATGCGGGGGATAAGCTAAAGCTTCCGTATCCCTCTGGGCAGATGAAGCGGTTTAGTTTTAAGTATTTCTTTTATATGGCAAGGGCAAAGTATATTGTTTTTAATGGAAGACAGCCCCAGTATTTTATCAAGCGGAAGGGCAATGTGTTTTTGGAGACCTGGCATGGAACGCCATTGAAGAAGCTGGTATTTGACATGGAAGATGTGACCACGGCATCCCCACTGTATAAGGAGCAGTTTTATATCCAGACTCGTTCCTGGGACTACCTGGTGGCGCCGAATCAGTTTTCGGAGGACATTTTCCGCCGGGCCTTTATGTACGATGGACAGATGCTGGAGTCCGGTTATCCAAGAAATGATATTTTGTACCGGGAAGACAAAGAACAGCTGATGCGGCAGATTAAGTCGGAGCTTGGCATACCGGAGGATAAGAAGGTGATCCTCTATGCGCCTACCTGGCGGGACGATGAATTTTATGGCCATGCCCAGTATAAATTTACTCTGAAACTGGATCTGGAGCAGATGAAGAAGGAACTGGGAGAGGAGTATGTGGTGATCCTCAGAACCCATTATTTTATTGCAGATTTTCTTGATTTGAGTCAGTATAAGGGTTTTGCATGGAATCTGAGCAAATACGATGATATCGCCAGACTCTATCTGATATCGGATATTCTGATCACCGATTATTCCTCAGTCTTTTTTGACTATGCGAATCTGAGAAGGCCTATGTTATTTTTTACCTATGACCTGGAAAAATACCGCAGTGTACTCCGGGGATTTTATATGGATGTGGAGGAAGAGCTTCCAGGGCCTATGCTTTTTGAAACGGGAGAGATCATAGATTCCATTCGCCGGATCGACGAGGTAAAAGAGGAATATCAGGAAAAATATGATTGTTTTTGCAAAAAATACTGTTCCTGGGAAGACGGGCATGCCACAGAAAAGGTGGTGAATGCCGTATTTGGTCTGACTGGGCAGGAAAAGTAAAATATGGCAGAGGAAGGTTTGGAGGATAAAATGTCAAAGGTTAGTGTTATCGTCCCTTATCTGAAGGGGCCGTCCTATTTGGAGGAATGCATTCAAAGTATTGAGGATCAGAATTTATCTGATTTTGAGATCATTCTGGTAGATGACAAGGATGGTCATGAGGTTCCAGAGCAGGTGCTGGCTATGAAAAATGTAAAGCATATTGTGATGGATGATGAAATTGATGCAGATGAATATTTTGACAGGAAACATCAGTTTTTTCAGAATAAAAAAAGAATATCACTGGGTATGACAGAGGAAGAGTTTGAGGCATATAAAGAAGAGCGGGAGCGTTCCCGGGCAGCCAGTGAGGATGATAATGATATGGATGATTCCGGTAGTGAAGCGTTGAGTGGGGATATGCCTTTTGAGGGGGAACTAGAGATCCCACTGCGCCCTTTTGGCGTGGCGGCAGCAAGAAATATGGGACTGAAGTATGCAGAGGGTGAGTATATTTATTTTCTGGATGCTGACGATTATCTGTGGGAAGACGCACTGGCAAAATTGGTAAAGCTGGCAGATGAGAAGAAGGCAAAGGTGGTCACTGGTAATCGCTGGAGTTCCTGGTTCCGCCCTGTAAGCTTTGACTTTGAGAAAGCCAAACCGGATTCCGAGATCGAGGGAATCTGTCCTCTGGAGGGAGAAGGCCTGGAGCAGATCCTGAAGAAACGTTTTACGATACAGCATTTGTTGATCCGAAGAGACTATTTTGATAGTCTGGGACTGACCTTTGATGAATACAATACGTTTTACTCGGATATGCCTGTGGTGGCGAAGGTTCTTGCCGGAGCAGCCGGGGAGATGTGGGTGGATGGCAGCAGTATCTATGTGTGGAGACATCGGAATGATCCGATTCATCTGCCGGCACTGAGCCAGAAGAAGAGAAAACGCAGAACTCGTGAGTACATAGAGAGTCACGAGCAGGCGTATGAGATTCTTGCCCAGGCAGATGAACATCTTCGTTATGCTTTGTACCGCTGTCTCTGTATGTATACCATCGGTAAATTCCCTGGCAGCCTGAAGGGGAAGAAGAGCGTCAGGTATACACAGAATCTTCAGAAGATTCCAAAGGAAGATTTAAAGCGTATTAAGAAGGATTTGAAGTTTTTCAGGCGCCGGGAACTGGAGTTTATCGTGAGAGGCAAATACCGGCTGGCAAAACCTATGGGACGTCTCGCTTATATCTTTAAAAAGAAAAGAGGGCTGATTGGTAAACCCATTCAATACTGGAGATTTTTGGATAAACGTTTTTTCAAGAAAATGCCCACAAAAGAAAACTGGGTATTTGTGGAGAGTTTTTTTGGGAAGAGCTATTCGGATAGTCCGAAGTATCTGTATGAATATCTGTATGATACTTATGGCGATAAATATCGTTATATCTGGTGTCTGAATAAGAGGGCGCCAGAGATGAAGGGACATCCATCCATCTGTAAGAGACATTCTCTGAGGTATGTATACTATACCTCCCGGGCTAAATATTTCATCTGTAATACGAGACAGCCGGCATGGTTTAAAAAACGGGAGGGCGTCGTATTTCTGGAGACCTGGCATGGAACACCGTTGAAAAAGCTTGCCTTTGACCTGGATGATATCCATGCAGTGAGCCAGGATCATAAGAAATTGTTTTACCGTCAGAGCAAGGCATGGAATTATTTGATCTCAGCAAACCGTTTTTCCACGGATGTATTTGAGCGCGCCTTCTGCTATCCAAGGGAGCAGATCATCGAGGTGGGCTACCCGCGAAACGATATTCTCTATTCGGAACGCGCTGGAGAGATCGCCAGGGAAGTAAAACGGGAGTTTGGCATTCCGGAGGACAAACGAGTGATCCTGTATGCGCCGACATGGCGTGACAATCAATTTTACGGCAAGGCAAAATATAAATTTACCCTGGCTATGGATCTGGAGCGGATGCGCCGGGAATTTGGCAAAGACAGTGTGCTGCTTCTGCGGACCCATTATTATATCGCTGATATTCTTGATCTCACAGGGCTGGAGGATTTTGTATATAATGGGAGTACGTACAATGATGTATCCAGGTTGTATCTGGCTTCGGATATCTGTATTACAGACTATTCTTCTGTCTTTTTTGACTTTGCTAACCTGAGGCGGCCAATGCTGTTTTTTGTGTATGATTATGAGGATTACAAAGGAGAGATCCGGGGAATGTACTTTGATATGAACAAAGAACTTCCGGGACCGATCCTTCAGACAAACGATGAACTTGTGGAAGCACTTCATAATATCGATAAAGTTACGGAACAGTACAAGGAGCGTTATGAGCAGTTTTATGAGAGATTCTGCAGTGTGGATGACGGTTTTGCTTCTCAGCGTGCCATTGATATTGTGTTCGGGAAGGAGCAGACATGAGAAATTTGATTCGGTTTCTCGTAAAAAAAATAGTGATTGTCATATACCGTGTTATGTGTGTTGTGCTCCCGGTAAACAAAAAAAGGATCGTATTTGATTCCAGTCTGGGAAAGAGTTATTCAGGGAATCCAAGGCATATCTTTGAATATATGGTGGAAAATGGTTATCAGGAGAAATGGGAATGCACCTGGTTTTATGAAAGTATTCCCTATCCGATCCCCGGGGATGGCTACCAGTTCCGTTATGGAAGGCTGCGTTATCTCTATTATATGGCGACAGCAAAGGTGTGGGTATTTGACTGCCGTCAGCCGGAATGGCTCGTAAAGCGGAAAAACTGTTTTTATATCCAGACCTGGCACGGAACACCGTTAAAGAAGCTGGTTCTTGACATGGATAATGTATTCATGATGAATGAGACAGACATTGGCACGTATCAGAAGGGTTTTGTGAAAAATGTGCAGATCTGGGATTATCTGATTTCCCAGAACCCATTTTCTACAGCTACGTTCCGCCGCGCTTTTGCCTTTGATAAAGAGATGTTGGAGATCGGGTATCCGAGAAATGACCTGCTGTTTTCAAAAAACAATGAAGAGGATATCTGGCTGTTGAAAAGGCGGCTGGGGCTGCCGTTGGATAAAAAGATCCTTCTTTATGCGCCCACCTTCCGTGACGATGAATTTGAGGAGAATTCCAGTTATAAGTTCAGCCCCAAACTATCCTTTGACCTTCTTATGGAGAAACTCCAGGAGGACTATATACTGATCGTTAAGTATCATTATCTGATCATGGATTATATTGACTGGTTTCCCTATAAAGGATTTATTTATCATTTTGACCAGAGCCATGACATAGCTGAACTGTTTCTTGCGTCAGATATGTTGATCACGGATTATTCTTCTGTCATGTTTGATTACAGTATCCTGAATCGGCCGATGTTTTTCTATGCCTACGATCTGGAAAAGTACAGAAATGATCTGCGAGGATTTTATTTTGACTATGAAGGCGAGATGCCAGGACCGATTTCATCCGATACGGAACAGCTTATAAGTAATATCCTGAATTACGATCCGAGGGAATACGAAGAACGCTTCGAGAAATTCCGCGAGAAATATAACATCTGGGACGATGGAAGAGCATCGGAAAAGGTGGTGAAGCTCATTGAGGAGCTGATTGGGTAAATTTAATGGATGAGAAGATGGATAACTGGATGGTTGCCCTCGATTTTGAGGATGACATTGAAAATATCTGGAATGCGGAGGTGATTTATCACGAGTCCGGTCACTATATAATAAAAAATGCGGATTGGAATCAGGATATCGAGGCAAAAGGTTCCGTTAAGTTTGGCATAACTGTATGCTGTGATGAAGAGAAGTCAGAGATCACAGAATGCTATGATGCGACCGATTTATCTGAATATGAGGAGGGCTGTGAGGTCTCTTATAGGCAGTTCAGTCGATGGGGAGATATGATCATTGAGCAGGAAGAGGAATATCATTATCTGGAAAACCAATCCTATAACCAGAACATCGCACCAGGTGGTGAGGTCAGCTTTGGATTTATTGCAAGATGTAAGGATGATTTGGAATTATCGGAATATTCTGTTTATGGAATAAGAATGTGGGATCAGGCACTGGAAGAAGATGATGACGAGGAAGAGGAGGAAGCATATTTTGGTGAGACGATCTGGGGACCGGAGGACTTTGAGTGCGATGCGGATTATGAAGCATATCTGAAAAGCCGAAATGAGTACGCCCCCTACGAATATCGGGAAGATAGGCCGATGTTGCTGAACTTGGAGAAAGGAGATACTTCCTTTTTGGAGAGCCAGGCGGAATGTGACTTGAATCTGGATGAGAACAAATGTAAGGATTATTGGGAAAAGAAAATTAGTGAAGAGGTAAATGAAAATACGGACCAAAATGCAGGTACTGAAAAAAAACTATATCCACAGAAGGGAAAGGCAATTCAAAACTTTTGTATGACAGATAACTACGTGTATGCTACACAACATCACGGTGAACATACATTTTTGTTACGCTTTAAAAGGTCTGGAAAGGATAAGATTACCGGTAAGCTTGAGGATGCAATGCTGCTGAAGGGCTTTGGACATGGACAGACCCTGCAGCGTTTCAAACATGGAGGAAAGACATATTTCCTGATGACGTGTAAACCATATGTATTAAAAGATGAAGGTAAGAAAAATAATGTAATAAATTATAACTTTGGAACGGAAATAGCGTGTATCGAGTATGAAGCGGGAGAGATCATTAACTACGGAACGGATTCGGATAAGTACGGCTTGATCAAAAACCTGGCATATGCCACAAAGACAGGAAAAAACTATGGAGAGATTCGTCAGGTGGAAGCCGGGTTATATTCCGATAAAAAACTTGTTATCTGGAAGAAAAAGAATGATAGGACTATTCAAATAGCTATGTATGATTTCTCCGATTTTGTCAAGACATTGGTGAAAAAGGGGACGGTTGCATTCTGTAGCGACAAAAAAGATCAGGGATGTATAGAAACACAAATACTATATAAAGATGGCAGTCAGGTTAGTACTGTGGAGATAATCAGTCCGCTTTTTTATAAGTCATTAAAGGATGATCGTTATTTTTATCCTGAAGCGTCAGGTGCAAACCCATCAATGCAGGGAATTGATTTATACGGAAGTTCAAACATTTATATGAGCTCTGGCAGACAGACTGGGTCAAAATTACAATTGTCCAGAATCCAGTTGAAAGGGAAAAAAATAGTGAAAAAACAGCTCTTTGATCTGGAAGACTTCTCTTGGATTGTATCAGGTTCTAAGAAGACAAAGATGGAACTGGAGGGGATACAAATTGATGCAAAGAAGGTATACGTCTGTGTAGCACCTGCAGATCAGGATGGAACTGGGAGCAAGTTCCCGCAGTCAATTATGTCGCTGGATAGAAAGTAGAGGCGAGATTATATGCATATGAAACATATTATCTTAACAGCTCTGTTCTCCTTGTGCCTAACCTTTTTTCTCGCGCCGCCTGTCAAGGCGGTGGAGGTGGCAGAGACAGGGATCTGTGGAGAAACAGCTCAGTGGTTTTTGTATGACGATGGGACAATGGTTATACGGGGGACAGGGGCCATCGGTACCTCAGGGCGATTGGTGCGGGCAAGTAAAGAGGATGTAAAAAGAGTTGTTGTGGAGGGGGGGATAACCTCGATTGATGATGAGACATTTTATGAGTGCAGGGCAAGTGAAGTAATCCTGCCATATAGTCTTACACATATAGGGGGTGCGGCATTTCGTTGCTCAAATATTAGAGAATTGTATATGCCGGATTCGGTCGTCTCGGTGGGTGGGAGCGCTTTCTCCGATTGCTATTATTTGAAAAAAATTCGCCTTTCTGAAAACTTGAAAATATTGAGTGCGGGTATATTTGAATACTCTGGCTACATACAGGAGCTGATAATCCCGGACGGTGTAGAGAAGATCTGTAAGGATGCTCTGTCTAAAATGAGGTTTTTGAAGAAACTTGTCATCGGAAGAGGAGTGAGGAGTATGGATAAGAGCTATATGGATGCTGTGTCATTGCGCGAGATTCAAAATCATTCCACACTTAACTTTAGTTTAAAAGAATTTGGCATTGAGACAAACCTGGTCAAATGGAAAGTAGACGGTGTGAAGAAAGATGTCGTGGAAGCAGGGAAAACGGCGTTTGGAAAGGGGAAGGAGTATAAGCTGGTGTACAAATATATGAATGGCGTCACCTGTCAGGGCAAGCGTCCCAAAACATATGAATATGGAATTCATGCGAAAATGCCCGCGGCCAAAAAGAAAGGATATGTATTTTTCGGATGGAACTGGAATGAGACACGGTTTGCGAAATCCAAGTCATGGATTCAATGTTTTAATTATGTGCCAGATGGTGCTAAAGATACTGGGGCCATCGTTGTTATGCCAAGATTTTTAAAGGTGTCAGTCAAAAAGAAAAGCAGGGATCGTTTTACAATCACGGCAGATGCCAGCGGAGCACGCTGTATACTGGATGGAATTGGTGTGCGCTACTCCACAGATCCGTCCATGAAAAACAGTAAGATAAAACGGCAGTATTTTTTGGTAAAGCCGAAAGGGTACAAAAAGAAGTTTACCATAAAAGCAAAAAAAGGAAAGAAATACTATATCCAGTTCGCGTTATATGATGGGGAGTATGTCTATAAAGGGAACGATATGTGGAGTAAATCGAAAGTGTATAAGATGGGATGATACACGGTGTACCAGTATGAAGCTGATTCCCTGGAGAAAAGGGCAGTAAAGTTCTCCGTTTGCGGAGCAAAAGGAAGAATGCGGGAAATGCCTGATGGGATATAAAGAATGCTTTGAGATCATGGGGAAAGACCGCAACAGTTATTCCAAAACGGATCTGGGAGCAATTTTTATGCGGATGAAGGAAGACCACATGCTGAACGGTCAGTTAAAACCAGCCTACAACGTTCAGATCGCAGTGGAGAACTATTTCATCGTTCACGGATTTGTGTACCGATTACAATACCCTGATCCCGGTTTTAAAAGTAACCGCAGACAGCGGATACTGCAGCGAGAAAAACCTTCTGTATCTGAAACAGAACGGGATTGCAAGTTATATCAAACTCCAGGATCACGAAAAACGGAAGACCCGTGCCTGGAAGAAAGATATCAGCAAGTATTACAACATGACAACCCGTATTTTTGAAGATGAACATTATTATATCTGTCATGACGGAAGGGAACTTCGCCATATCCGGACAGAAAGCAGGGAGCAGGACGGATATACACAGACATGGGAAGTCTACGGATGTGCAGACTGCAGCGGCTGTGAACATAAATACTGTTGCTCTGAAAGAAGCATTCAATGCCAACATCCAAAGTGAGAAGGGAAACCTGAAACGTCAGATTCGTTCCATCCAGACCGGATCCTCAAACATGGAAAAGGGGGATTTTGCGCCCCCAAATAGGTTGTCTAAAGAAAAAACAAGCATATCCACCAGAAGTCCCCATACTGAAAGCATGAAGTTTGCCTGAAAGATATTTCTTGTCAGCATAAGGGCACTCGCAAGGCATGTGACCGTTGCTTCTTCACTAATAGGAGATATTTTCAAAAGCAGTTAATCCCATGTTGTCTTTTGTTGCATCTGCTCTTTGCATGATTACTTCTGCAGCGGTATGCCCATGTACTCCGTAATGAATTTTGTTTTGTACTGTCTTAAAAAATAATTTTGCCTCATCATCCATAGCAAATCCCTTTCGGGAATATTCCTCTAAGACATGGGAAGCCCAATTCCTAAAATGCATTCCTACATTGGAACGGACACGGTAGCCAATGGCAAGAATCATTTTGAAATTATAATGTTTTTTCTTTCGTCTGATTTGCCTGTTTCCCTCTGTTTGAACTTGTAAGAATTCCTTACAAGTTGAAATTTCATCTAATTCCCCATCTGCGTAAATATTCCGGATATGCGTGGTTATATTTTGGGGAGTTGTATTGTATAGTTTGGCAAGGGCAGACTGGCTCATCCAAATATCGTCATTCTGAAAAAACACGTCAATTCTGGTATCGCCTTTTTCTGTCTGATAAATAAGGATATTTCCTACCTCGATCGTTTTGTCATTCTCCATCCGGTAAATCCTCCGTTCTCCTTTTTCCTCTGCTCTTATACACATTATACTGGTTCTTGCACTGCCCGTTGCAAAATACCGTGTTCGGTCTGAAAGCAAGGAACACTTTGCCACAATGCTTACAGACTTTCAGAGAAGAATTCTATGTGGTAAGTTGGTGCAATCTCGCCACACGCAGCCATGCCCTGACGGTATAAATCTTTCTGCATATCATCAAGTTTTATCCATATCCTGATAGTACAGGAAGGCAGACTGAAAGGTAAATGCCCAGTCTGTAAAGTTCTTTACCAGCCATTCTTACGGTTCGGCATACTCTCTCTGAAAACTCATGGTAACTGCCTGCGGACGGTCGCTCATGGTTTGCTGTTTCCTTTTGCATTATGGAATCACCGCTTTTTGTCCGTAAATTAAAATATTTCAAATTTTTTTTCAAAACTGTTCCAATTTAGTGTGTTCATTTCTCCTATTAGTGACAGGGAGTAATTGTTTTGATTATAAACCAATTACAAAAAATCAGAAAGGAGAAATGGGATATGGCATATTTGAAATCGAAAATGGGTAGGTGGAACGGATGACGGGAATAAGCAAATGTATGTTGATAAATTTAATGAAGTGACATATAATAATATTACAAACATATGCAAAATAACTACAAAAGGTATGGTGAAGGAGGAATCATTATGGCAGAACAGGTATTGATTCAATTTCGTGCAGATAAAGCATTAAAACAGGAGGTGGCAGAGATTTACGAGACTCTTGGTATGGATTTACCAACAGCTTTCCGTATGTTTATGACTAGAAGTAAGATGGTTAAAGGGCTTCCGTTTGAGGCAAGGTTACCAGATACAACAATTACAAGAGCAGAGGCTAAGAATGCATTCTATGAGTTGAGAGAGCAGGCTGCTGATGTGCCAGAGATGTCTCTTGATGAAATCAATGCTGAAATCTCAGCTGTTAGAGTGGAAAGAAAAAGGTAAGTGCTTATGGTATATTATGCAGTTATAGATACAAATGTTTTCATTTCTGCTTTGCTTTCAAAACGAGCAGATTCAGCGACAGTACGAGTATTAGATGCAATGTTTGATGGGAAAATCATACCATTGTATCATGAAGATATTTTGGCAGAGTATGATGAAGTGCTTCATAGAAATAAATTTCATTTTAAGAAAGAGACAATCCAGCTGGTTATTAATGCAGTAAAACAATATGGTATGGAAGTATTTCCGCAGCCTACGGGGGAAATCTTGGTTGATATGGATGATTTGATATTTTATGAGGTTGCAATGGAGAAGAGAGACGATGATGCTTATTTAGTAACGGGTAATCAAAAACATTATCCGATAAAAGATTTTATTGTAACACCTGCTGAAATGATGGAAATTATTAATGGGTAGTTTTAGCAGAAGCATCATTGGTCGGAGTGTTGTCTAAAGAAAAAACAAGCATATCCACCAGAAGTTCCCATGCTGAAAAGCATGAAGTTCTGGTGGATATGCTTGTTTTAGTGTAGGCGCTTTAAAAATCGGTATGAACCGACAGCCCCTTTAGAGGTGCGCGCTTTTCAGCCGCACCTTTTTTCCAGAAAGTAAAGTTCTCCGTTTGCGGAGCGAAGAATCAGCGAAGCTGATTCTTCAGAGGGCTGCGCTTTTCAGCCAGCCCTTTTTTCCAGTTCTACCAGCGGTATCGGCATCAGTGCCAGTACCCCCACCAGGATCCACTGTGAAATCGTCAGGGATGTGGTGTGGAAGATCATCTGCAGTGTGGGAACCGATATGGCGGCGCACTGCAGGGCGATGCAGAAGATCACGCTGAACAGAAGCTTTTTATTCGTGAAAAATCCGATCTGAAAGATGGAGTGGGTACTGCTTCTCATGTTCAGGGAATGGATCAGCTGAGACAGGGAGAGCACAGCGAAGCACATCGTACTTCCTGCGGTATCTCCCCCCAGCATGTAGGCAAACAGGGCGAGGGAGCCGATGAACATTCCTTCAACAATGATGGTAAACATGCCGCCGCCTCCGAAAAGTCCCTTCGCTGCAGAGACCGGAGGATGGTTCATAATATCGTTTTCCGGCGGTTCCAGTCCAAGGCAGATAGCGGGAAAGGAATCTGTTACAAGGTTGATAAACAGGAGCTGTACCGGGAGCAGTGGTGCGGCCCTTCCCAGCAGGATTGCCACAAAGATCGTCATGATCTCTCCAATGTTGCAGGAAAGGAGAAAATGAACGGCCTTTTTTATGTTCTGGAAAATCCCTCTGCCCTCTTCCACCGCATCGACAATGGTGGCAAAATTATCGTCCATCAGGATCATATCGGCAGCATTTTTTGCTACGTCGGTTCCGGATCTGCCCATGGCACAGCCGATATCCGCTTTCTGGAGCGCCGGGGCGTCATTGACGCCATCCCCGGTCATGGCTACTACCTCTCCATTGTTCTGAAATGCTTTCACAAGACGAACTTTGTGAGCTGGAGAAACTCTGGCAAAGACAGGGTATTGATAGATGACACGGGACAGCTCGGCATCGCTGATCTGGTCCAACTGGGCGCCGCTCATGACTTGATCGTGATGGCGGCAGATCCCCAGTTTGTGGGCAATGGCGGAGGCGGTGACCTGATGGTCGCCGGTGATCATCACCGGGCGGATCCCGGCGTGGCGGCATTTTGTGACAGCAAATTCCGCTTCCTTTCTGGGAGGATCCATAAAGCCTGCAAGACCGATAAATACCATATTTTCCTCGTAGACGGATTTGTCATGCTTCAAGTGGGTACCAATATCCTCCCGGCAGGCAAGGGCAAGCACCCGCAGGGCATCCCTGGCAAATTCCTGGCAAATCTGTTCTATATTCCGCCGTATGCTGTGGGTGATGGGTTTCTTTTCCCCGTCGATCAGGATATGGCTGCAGTGTTTGAGAATAATTTCTGGAGCTCCCTTGGTGATACTCATAAGTCCCTTTGAGGTTTCATGGAATGTAGTCATTCGTTTACGCTTGGAATCAAAGGGAAGTTCGTCTTTCAGATGTCTTTTTTTCTGCTCTGCCTCCATGTTTATGGACAGGGTATCAGCGTATTCCCACAATGCCTTTTCCATAGGGTCGATGCCGTGGCTGCACAGGCAGAAATAAGTAAACAGGCGCTGGGCGGTGTCCATGGTATAGGTTTTTACAACGGTCATTTTGTTTTCTGTGAGAGTTCCGGTTTTGTCAGAACAGATCACGGTAGCGCTGCCAAGGGTTTCCACAGCGGGGAGCCTGCGGATGATAGCGCGTTTTTTTGCCATCCGCTCCACCCCCAGGGAGAGCATGATGGTGACCAGGGCGGGAAGGCTCTCCGGAATCGCCGCCACCCCCAGACTGACTGAGGTCATAAACATGGAAAAAACAGGCTGCTTTTTATATATTCCAAGGACAAACAGTACAAGGCAGATGATCAGTGCCAGTGTCCCCAGGAGTTTCCCTGTATGATTCAGCTTTTTCTGGAGAGGGGTATCCGGCGGTGTCTCAGAAGAGATCATTCCGGCGATGTGCCCAAGCTCGGTATTCATACCAGTGGCGGTCACGATGGCAAGACCGTGTCCGGAGATAACAAGTGTTCCGGAAAATGCCATATTGACTTGTTCAGCCACCGGAAGATTTTCCAGGTGAAGGGGAGAAGTGGATTTTTCTATGGGATTTGTCTCTCCAGTCAGAGTGGATTCCTCGATGGAGAGTCCCATGACAGATATGATCCTCGCATCGGCAGGAACAAGATTTCCTGCTTCCAGTACGATGAGATCCCCGGGAACCAGGAGGGAGGAATCGATCTGCTTTAATTCTCCATCTCTATACACCAGTGCCAGAGGTGCGGAGAGATTTTTCAGTGCTTCCAGCGAACGCCTGGCTTTTGCCTCCTGAACAACGCCAAGGATCGCATTAATGATTACGATGGCGAGTATGATGGAGGGCTCGATCAAGTCCATTCGATGCTCCAGGCAGGAGACAGCAAAGGAGATACCGGCGGCGATCAGGAGTGTTATGATCATAAAATCTTTGAACTGGTCGATAAAGTTTTTTAACATGCTGTCCGGTTTTTTATGAGCCAGCTGGTTTTTTCCGTGTTTTTGAAGAAGTGCCTCCGCTTTTTTCTGTTGTAACCCGTTTTCCATATCTGTGTGAAAATGTTTTTCAATCTCTTTTGTAGGTGTGTTGTACCAGTCGCTTCTATTTTTCATCCCTGTTGTCCCGAATCTGTTTTACATCATTTTTATGTCTTTAAATCGGGAATTATAACTTTTCCCCAGAATAATCATAAGATAAAATAAATAAGTCGGATTTTAGGAGAATTTGGAGAACGTGATCAAGATAATATTGCTTGGTTTATCCGCCAGCATTGATTCCTGGGCGGTGGGGGCTGCTTACCGGGCGGGGGACATCCGCATCCCCTGGTACACGAAGGCGGTCGTGGCACTGGTTTCAGCTATCACATCCATGGTAGCTGTTTTCCTGGGAAACGGCATGGGACATTTTATCGATACAGCTTATATCCAGATGGCAGGAGGTTTTGTGCTGTTTGTGATCGGTGTGCGGTCGGTCTGGGGTGTCTATCATCACCGGGAAGAAAAGAATTATGACGCGGATTCCTCTAAGACCATCGATCCATGGGAGGGAGTTCTGCTGGGAGGTGTTCTTGCCTCAGATTCTTTCTGCGGTGGCCTCAGCCTGTGTACCATGGGGGCAGAAGCGTATATATTTCCCTTTGTTGTAGGGATCCTCACCTATGCATTTTTGCTGCTGGCAGATAAAAGGGTAAAATGTATCGGAGCCTCTCACTATTTTGCCGGGATCGCCCTGGCTGCCATCGGAGTCATGCAGCTGGCGGGAGCGCTGCAGTAGTGCGCAGGAAGGAATGCACTGGAATTTCCTATTTACAAAACTGATGTATTTATATACAATTATAATAGAATCTGGATGTGAATCCGGGGACTTTCAGAGAAAGGCGGATATGTGTATGGACGGGGCAGCACAGTTTTTTATGGGTGCAGGCGGTGCACTGGCAGGTTTTATCATCATAGGAATCGCTGCCGCTATTGGCAAGATCGTGGGGGGGTTATTGTTACACTTTAAGTTTGATCACTTTATTTTTTTTATGCTAAAGATCCGTAAGAAAAACAAAGGATTTTCTATCGGGCTGTGTGATCCACAGCCCTACATAAGCTGCCGTATGACAGACCTGAAAGATAGCCGTATGAGAAATCTGATCTACGGGGCATTTTCCATGGCGGTGGCATTGTTCTTTACGGAGACAGTCTGCTTCCAGATCTGGGGGACAAAGCTTATGCCGAAAAATGTCTTTACGGTTTCGATGGCCATTGTTATGGTGGGATATACCATTGTGCTGATGGTGCTTCTGGCATTCAATCAGAAGCAGAAAGCAGGCAGCGGGGCGGCTGGGATTATGAGGCGTGAGTACGAGCGGTGCTATGCGGCGATCCGGGAAGGCAGGGCGCCGGCGGAGTTGGAAGTCCAGACGGTAGCTTACACGGGAAAGCTGACAGATCTGACTGTCTACAAAAGGTATCTTCTGATGCTGTATTATCATTTTCTGGATCAGGGTGATTATGACAGCCTTCGGAAAGTGATGGATGAGATGGAAGATCATGTGCCGGATAAATGGTCCCGTGGAGAGATATCCAGTTTATGTGAATTTGTATTTTACAATGTAATCATTCAGCCCAACGAGGGAAAGGCACATTTTTATGGAAAACCTTTTCTGGCAAAAATGGAAGGCAATGAGGAGGCGAATATAAAGAGAGTTTTCGCCTATTGGCTGTATTTTGTCAAAAAAGATAAAGGAGCAGCTCTGCAGATCGCCATGGAGGCGATGAAGGCGGTGGGGAGTTATTCCCTGACGGGATGCCGCAATATGGAGATGCGTTTCATCGAGGCACTGATCCAACGCATTGAGCAAACACCATCATAACCAGGGAGAAATTGCGATGAGAGAGAAAGTCATGTCACTGGCTCAGGGCAGGTTTACATATGAGCAGCCTGAGATTGTCTGTTCCATAGACTGTCTCAAGCTGGAAGTAGTTGAGGGAGGGGAAGCCGCTTCCTCCTTTACGGTGTCCAATTCTGCCGGGACGAAGATCAAAGGATTCGGAGCAGTGGATCATTTTAATATAGAATTTCTGCCGGTTTTTGATGGGAAGGAAAATGAAATTACAGCGAAGGTATATGCGGGTAATAAAAAAGCGGGGGAGATCTTGACAGGAGATCTCTGTATCGTGACAGACTGTGGGGAACATATGCTGCCATATGAGGTCAGGGTATTACCGCGCTGTCTCCGCAGTTCTGACGGGGAGATTCATTCCTATGAAGAATTTGTGGAGCTTGCCAGGGAAAACTTTGTGGAGGCAGTCACAATCTTTTATCATGATAAATTTAAAAAGATTTATCTGAAGGAGTGGGGGGAAAAAAGATTATATCAAAACTTAACATTGAAAAACCCAAAGAAACAGGCGCTGGAGGAGTTTTTAGTGGCCCACGGCGATAAAAAACCGGTACGGTTTGCAGCGAATAAAAGACAGATTTCTTTTGAAGTCAGGGAAGAAGATATCGATGGAGAGATCCTGATCGCACTGGACAGCTGGGGAATGGTGGGGATCCGGGTGAGCACGGAAAGCTCTTACATCTCATTGCAGAAAAACAGTCTCAGCAATAAGGATTTTCTGCAGAATCAGGCAGTACTTGCTTTTCATATTCAGGCTTCGGAGGTTCCGGAGGGAATTCACCGGTGTTCGATCCTTCTGGAAAATGTGTATCAGAAACTGGAGATCAGGGTGAGACTTCACGGGGTGCAGGGAAGGAAGGAAAGGGCGAAAAAGCGTAGTCTGGACAAGCTGACGGGGCTGCTGGCAAAATATCATATCCAGTACATGATGAACAGCAGTCTGAAAGATGTGTGGCTTCGGGTGCTGGTGGAGAACCGGGAAATGATCGGCAGTATGGGTAAGGGAAATGATGTTCTCCTGGGGGGCTACATGGCGGTCTTAACCAGGGAAGAGAGGAAAATGGCGGCCTTTGTCAATGCGGTGACCGGGATGCCGGCGCCGGCTTTGGGAGACAGCATGGAAAAAGTGTACTGTTATCTGACCACTATGTATATACGGTGTCTTGCCCTGGGGTCCCTTGAGGAAAAAAGCATGTTGTGCCGGAAGATCAGGGAGTATTATGACAACGGCTGTCATCACTGGCGTCTTCTCGTCATGTTGGAGCGGCTGGGTTATTTTGAGGGAAGTTCCCAGGGGTTGATGGAGGAGCTGGATCTGCTTTGGAAGGAGGGGGCAGTTAGCCCTTATCTGCATTTATATCGAATGTTACTGTTTTTGCAGGAGCCGGAGCTGCTGAAGAAATTGGACAGCAGTACAATAGGAGCTCTCAGGTTTGGGATAAGGCACGATTTAATTACTGAGGATCTGGGGATTGCCATATCTTTTTTGGCAGCGCGCCAGAAGAAATGCACCCCTGCGCTCCTGTCTGTGCTGCAGGGCTGTTATGAGGTATATGGCAGTGAGGATACTCTTCAAAGTATTTGTGCCCTTCTGATCCGGACGGAAAAACTGGAGGCCAGATATTTTAAATGGTTTCGCCTTGGGGTGGAGAGAAGACTGCGCCTGACGGAGCTCTTTGAATATTATATGTACACGTTGGACAAAGCCTGCTATGATGAAGCCCTGCCAGTGGTCACATCCTATTTTCAGTATGAGAATCATCTTAGAGATTCCGTCCGGGCAAGATTTTACGCAAGTATTGTCAGGAACCAGGAAAGGTATCCAGAATATTATCAGAGTTATCGTGAGGCGATGCAGGAATATACACTCCGGCAGCTGTATGATCATCACATCAGTCCGGAACTGGCGGTGTTATATGAAGAATTTCTCAGTGTGGACAGTTGTAAAGACCGGATCGCCAGAGAGCTGCCGGGGGTTTTGTTTGCCCACCGGCTTCACTGCGGTAACAGGAATATGGAGCGGGTGGCAGTCGTCCATGATGAGGGCGGCGGGGCAATGGTTTATAATCTGGTCAATGGAGAGGCAGATATCAGCATCGGGACACTAAATTATAAATTATATTTTGTAGATAAGAACGGGTATTATCATGGAGATGCGGTGTCTTACACACTGACAAAGATATTAAATCTGGAACATATGGCACAGGGCTGTTACGAAAATGGTTCCGAGAATCCGGTACTTTTGTTGTATTTATTTTCAGAGATATTGAAAAAGAAGGACATCGTGGCCAAGGATGCCATTCTTTTGCACACTATGATACGCCGTCAGGTGCCTGGAGTGGAATACCGGCAGAAAACCCTGCTTATTCTTTATGATTATTATAAAGCCATTGGCGAGGAGCTTTTGCTGGAAGAGGTGATCCGCGGTATTGATTTCCGCTATCTGACCCAGGAGAGGCGTGCGGGAATCCTGCAGACGATGATTCAGCACGAATGGAAGGATGAGGCGCTGAGCGTATTGAAAAAGTATGAGATCACCAGTTGCAGCATGAAGCTTCTTTTGCTTCTAATCACCTGGAAGCTGGAGGAGAACCGGGAACATTTTGAGCCGTATTATATGAAACTATGCAGTTTTTTATACCAGAGAGGGATAAAAAACAATGAGATTCTTTCCTATTTGGTAGAATTTTATATGGGGAGCATTTCTGTGCTTTATGACATATATCAGACGGCCTGGAAGAACGGGGCAGACATATCTGACGGTGGGACGGAACGGCTTCTGGGTCAGGCTTTGTTCGTGGAAGATAATCTGGAAAAATATGCGGATATTTTCGTTGATTATTATGAGTATGGGGCGAACCGGATCCTTGTAAAAGCTTTTTTGGCCGGTATTTCTTATGGGTATCTGACGGAGAGATGGCAGATGCCGGAGAGGATCTGGGAGAAGATCCGCAGAGAGGGGCTTTCCGAGGAGAATCAGAGCATGATACTGGCTTCTCTGCGCTATTATGCCCAAAAGGATGAGTATACAGAGGCGGAGAGGGAGTACATTGAGTACCATCTGTCCCATTATGTTTCTACTGGCAGGATATTTTCCTTTATGAAGGGATTTATCGGTAAAGTGGAGGTTCCTTTTGCGGTACTTCATGGCAGTATCATCCAGCTGTATTATTCCCGCAGTAAAGATATCTATATTGAACTTTCTCATGAGGATGGAGAAAAAGAGATCTGTCAGATGAAGCCGGTATTCGAGGATATCTATGTACATGAGACCTTATTATTCCGGGGAGAAACCGTTCATTATCAAATTTTTGCCGGAAGAGAGCCCTGCCCCGTCCGGCAGGGAGTGATCCGGGCAGATGAGGAAGCAGCAGGGGAGAAAGCAGATCCGGAGCAAGAGGCAGCGGCTTTTTATGAGCTGGTGAACCAAATGATCCGGGCGCAGGAGAATGGGGAAGAAGAAGTGCTGCGCCAGCTGGTCCAGAAGTACCGTTCTATACAGGAGATATCTGGAAAGCTGTTTGTTCCGCTTTAAGGCGGATGCTGCCATAAAAGCAGCAGTCAGTATGATTTGAAAGGTATGATTTGCTATGAGCCAGCGAAGGCTGTATGTAGGCTTGGATATTAGAAATGATATTTCCCAGATCGCAGTTCTGGGACCGATGCTTCAGGAACCGGAGATATTGAAGTCTGGAGGAGAACAAAATGGAATTGATTATCCTACCAGGGTGGCGGTTCCGGGAACAAAAGATTATATAGAGGGATTTTTGGTGAAGATCCTCCGCCAGGAGCCGGTGATGGCGGTGGACAGAGAGACGGATCCGGTAAACATCCTGGCCACATTTTTTCGGAAAATACTGTCTAAGACACGGAAAAAATATCCTAATGAATCCATCCGGCAGCTGGTGGTCACTACAGAGTACCGGGATTATCGGTTTATTGGAATTATCTACCAGGCATTGTCAAAGATCGGGATTCACCGGGACCGCGCCATGGTCATTGACCGTCGTCAAAGCTTTATCTATTATGTGTTGAGCCAGAAGAAAGAGTTATGGACCAATCATGTAGGTGTATTTGACTATACGAGGGATAAGCTGATGTATCTTCAGATGGAGACGGATCGTTATAAGCAGCCGATGTTAGCCACCGTAGAGGCGAGGGATTACAGCGACTATATTCCGATGTTTCAGGAAAAGGACAGTAGCGAAGAGGAAAAGAATGCGATCTTTGAGGGGATGGTTCAGGGCGCCATTCACGGGAAGATCATCACGACTCTTTATATGACGGGGACCGGGTTTGAAAGAGGTTTTGCCAGAGCTGTGATGAAGAAGCTTTGCGTGGGACGCCATCTGTTTCAGGGAGATAACCTGTATGTGAGCGGAGCCTGCTATTGTGCCAGGGAAATGTCTGAAGAACGCAGGCTGGATGAGTTTGTGTATCTGGATGAGGATACGGTGGATGTCAATGTTTCCATGAATGTTTATGCCGATGGGAAGCCGCAGGAGATTCTCCTTGTCAGGGCGGGAACTCCCTGGTATCAGATTGAATACGACATTGACCTGATTCCCGATGGGGACAGGGAACTGGAACTGAATGTGAAGAACATGCGGACCAGGGAAAAGATGAAACAATGTATCCCGATGGAGGGGATTCCTGGAAGGATAGATAGAAGGGCGAGGGTCGGTCTGCAGCTGCGATTTGCCGGTAAGGATAAATGCATTGTCACAGTCAGAGACAAAGGATTTGGAGATTTTTTTCCATCCTCCTGCCGAATCTGGGAAAAGACTATCACCATTGAGTAAAGGAAGCGATTTGAAATGTTTATTATGTGCAAGGGAGCACTGGCAAAGGAGCCCTATATTATTCCTATCTCAGAGATGCCGGTGTATTCGCTGGAGGAACTCTGTTATTATATGTATCATCATATATACAGCGTAACAGAAGAGTTTTTTGACGAGAAGCTGGTGGAATGGCTCAGTGAACAGGCAGACCTGGAGGCACTGGCAGAAAAAATGCGCGTGCTGATTCAGAAAAAGAACGACCTCAAAGATCTGGTAGTTACATTGATGTGCTCCTGTGATTATTACAAAGAAAAGGAGATCCTGCAGCTGGTAACGGTGATGAAGAAGATTGAAAATCTCCCGGCCCATGAGAAGAACAAGATAAAGGCAGATCAATATCTTCGTGCCGGCAAGTATGGCAGGAGCCTGCAGGAGTATAAACAGCTTCTCTATGGAGAGATGGCAGAACATTTTTCAACGGAGGAGTATGGGAATCTTCTCCACAATCAGGCAATTGCTTTGTTTCATGTATCTTCCTTCCGGGAAGCTGCCAATGGATTCAAGGAGGCATATGCCAGAAATCATAAGGAACAGTCCCTTCAACAGTATTTGTACGCGTTGCTGCTCAATGGTCAGGAGGAGCAGTTTGCACAGGAGGGTAGTTCTTTTGGAAAGACTGAAGAAGAATTACAACAATTAAGACAAAATTATATCGATGCGCAAACCGGGGGGAAGGATGACGGTGGTGGGGATGAGTTCATCAACCGCTGTAAAAATGAGCTTCGGTCCGCTTATTCAGATGGGGGTGTAAATGATGGGATTGCGATGGTTTCGCAGTAAGAAAAAAGAAAAGGGAGGTCAACAGCCGGCGGCAGAAGCCGAAATGGAAAACGGTACAGAGGCGGAAGGCGTAGAGAACGACTTGGAAGCCATACCAGAGCAGATAAAGCTGGAAAAAGAAAAAGTTGATCTGGCGAATAAGTCGATCCGGCTGGATTATATTCAGAGATTATATGATGGAATCCGCGAAGCGAAACGGCAGTGCGGGGAAATCAAGGCGGAGTATGGACAGGTGACTTCTTATCTGAAAGATATTCAGCTGATGGATCAGGCATTAGAAGAAGAAAAAGCGGTGTTGAAGGATATTGCGTCTGCCATTGTAGAGCTGACAGCAGAACGGGAAAAACGAAAGGGACGCCGTTATAAATTTACGGATGCCCAGAGGGCAGCCATGGAAAATTTTGAACCTAAGGTAGAGGATGATATCTCAAAATTAAAGGAATATGAGGATTATCAGATCAAGATCAAACACGATATGCGGCAGCTGGACGGGGAAAAAAGGATGCTGCTGAGGGATAAGAGGGATATCATCCGGAAGCAGAGTACGCTGCAGCTGGTAAGCAAGGTGCTTGGCTTTATGCTGGCATTATTTGGAATCCTTCTCGTGACGATACTGGTGGTGTTTGAGACCGATATACGTGTGCCATTTATCGCCACGGCTGCATTTGCCTTTGTGGTGACGCTCATTATCGTTATCGAGGCTGGAAAAAACCGAAGAGATATGGTTCTCACAGAGCGAAGATGCAACCGCGCTATCTCTTTTTCAAACCGGGTCAGGATTAAGTATGTAAACAACACAAGAACCATAGATTATATGTGTACCAAATATCGTGTGCGGAATGTGACGGAACTGGAATTTGTTTACGACCAGTACCGCAAGGCAAAACGGGAGTGGGCAAGACAACGGGAAGAAGCCTTTCTTTTGAACGAAAAAAATGAGATTCTTCTGGCGGAGCTGAATAAGCTCGGTGTCAAAGACCGGGATCTGTGGCTTGGCAGGGCAAATGCTATCGTGGATCCGAGAGAGATGGTTGAAGTCCGGCATGAGCTCAATGAGCAGCGTCAGAAGCTCCGGGCCCAGATCGATTATAACAATGGAATTATGCAGGATTTTATCCAGGAACTGGAACGGATCCGAAATAAAAAGCCAGAGTACGCACAGGAAATCGAAGATATGTTGAAAGACAGGGATTTGGAGGGATGAATGTATGAATATACTTTTTTTACTAAAACCGAAAAAATCAGTTTCCTATTTATATGATGACGATACGATCAGACAGGGCCTGGAAAAGATGCGCAGCCACAGCTATACAGCGTCGCCGGTGCTCTCCCATGAGGGGTACTATGTAGGAACCATCAATGAGGGAGATTTTTTGCGGGGGATTTTTCGCAACAATGAAGGTGACCTGAAACATCTGGATGAGGAGTTGGTTAAGGATATTTTGCGAAAAGACTGGAACCATCCGGTGAAAGTCAGTGCCACCGTAGAGGATCTGCTTGAGCGTGTGCTTAATCAGAACTTTGTTCCGGTGGTGGACGACCGCGGCCTGTTTGTGGGGATCATCACCAGACAGTCCGTCATTAAGCATTTTAGGGACCGGATATCGGAATTGAAAAAAAAGGTGGAGGAAAAGGAGTGACACAGCATATGAAACCACGAGTGGATTATACTCTTTATCTCTGCACAGACAGAGAACTTATGACTACAGATTCTATTGAAGAGGCAGTGGAGCTTGCCATCAAAGGGGGAGCGACGGTTGTTCAGCTGCGGGAAAAGGACTGTTCCGGCAGAGATTTTTTGGAGATTGCCCATAGTGTAAAAGAAGTGACAGATGCCTATGAAATCCCGCTGATTATAAACGACCGGATTGATATTGCTCTGGCAGTGGATGCAGACGGGGTTCATCTGGGCCAGAAAGATATTCCGGCTATGACGGCGAGAGAACTTCTCGGTCAGGATAAGATCATCGGGGTGTCTGCCTACAATGCGGAGCTGGCACTTCAGGCGCAAAAAGATGGTGCAGATTACATCGGTGTGGGAGACGTATTTGGCACATCTACCAAAGCAGACACCCATCATGTATCCATTGAGGAGCTTACTAAAATAAGAAACGCTGTAAAGATCCCGATGGTGGCCATCGGCGGCGTAAACCATGGAAATGTGGAAAAACTCCAGGGGACCGGTGTGGATGGTGTGGCGGTTATTTCCGCTGTGATCGGAGCAAAAGACATCACCGGGGCAGCGGAGCAAATGGTGGGTAAACTAGAAGGGATAAAAAGGCAGCCGCCTGGCCGGCTATCTTAAATTCTCCAATAGCATGACCGGTATCCTCAGATTTCCGGTCCCAGTGCCCATCTCGATATCCGGTTTGTTGTCACCGTGAAAATCAGATCCACCAGTGATAAAAAGGTCATATTCCTTTGCCAGCTTGCGCACAAATGCCTCATCGGTCCCATGATTTCGTGAGTAGAGGGCTTCGATTCCCCGGATGCCATAGGTTTTGAGTGTTTCAAGCATCTTTCGGATCTGGCTGACGGACAGCTTATATAGAAGGGGGTGTGCCAGTACAGGGATGCCGCCCGCTTCTTTAATGAGCTGAATGGCGCCTTCTGGTGTTAAATATTCACGGTTTACAAAATAAGGGCTGTCTATAGCAAGACAGGTCTTGAAGGCTGCGTCCATAGAGGGAACACCACCATTTTCTAATAATAGTTTGGCGAAATGAGCTCTGGTCAGTATCATGTCGCCAAATTTTTCTGTCAGCTCCTGGTAGGTAATGGGATATCCGGCATTGTGAAGATTTTCACACATTTTTTTGTTGCGGTTGTCCCTTTCTTCAGCTACTTTTTTTAAGGTGGAGACCAGAGCAGGATTCGTATGGTCAATGTTATAGCCCAGAATGTGGATCTCTACATCCTGGTCAGAGGCAGCCGGATACTGGCAGGAAAGTTCTACTCCCGGGATCACCTGAATATGCTGGTCCAGTTCCTCCGCCTTGCGCATTGCCCTGGCGACTCCGTCTACGGTATCGTGGTCAGTGAGGGCAAATGCCACAAGATCATTTTTTATTCCCCGAAGTACCAGTTCTTCCGGCGTAAGTGTACCGTCTGAGCAGGTGGAGTGTACGTGTAAATCTATATATCTCAATTATTATGCCTCCTTACTATATATCTATATTTATCCATTTTAATCAAATTAGCATTTATTTAATGTCATGTCATATGCTTCACAATCCGCTTTCAACAAACTATTATAGCATAAGCATATTAGAATTGGTAGACTCATATAATAAAAAATAATAAAGTTTGAGATATGGAGCGATGAGAATGAATATCAAAACAAAAGCTGTAAAAATGCTGAAAAGCATTCTGGTGGCGTATATTTTGACTGCGGTCGTGCTGCTGGTGTTGTCTTTTATCATGTATAAATGCAAGATGTCTATGGCAGGGGCCAATGGGGGGATTTTGTTTACATATGTGATTTCCTGTCTGGCGGGAGGATTCCTTTTCAGTGGTGGACTGGAAGAAAAAAGATATCTGGGCGGTGGTCTGCTGGGCCTTGTGTATTTTGCGGTGGTATACTGTGTCAGTGCCATCTGGAATCAAAGTGTAGCAGCGCAGATGCCGGGGATGCTTACGGCGTTCCTGGTCTGTATTTTCTCAGGAATGCTGGGAGGAATGATCCGGTCCGGAATAAAATAGCTTGATTCTTAGTTGAAATCCTGTTCTTTTTGTGATATACTACTAATAATATTGGAAACGTATCGAAGAAAGGAAGACAATCATGAAAAGAATTCAGACACTTACATCAAAAAATCTCAAAGATACTGTAAAAAAAGGCGGCTGCGGCGAATGCCAGACATCATGCCAGTCTGCATGTAAGACGTCCTGTACCGTTGGGAACCAGAGTTGTGAGAACAAATAATTGACATAAGAATCTGAGCAATAGAGGACTTGTTTGGTTTGCAAAAATCAAGCAAAGTCCTTTCTTGCGTTAGCGAGATTGGGATATGCTTTGAAAGATGGAAGATAGCGGGGAAGAAAGAAAAATGATTCATCAATATAAAAATAATGGATATAATATAGTTCTGGATGTAAATAGTGGCTCTGTTCATGTGGTAGATGATGTGGCATATGATGTGATCGGCATGTATGAAGAAAAAGGAAAAAAAGAAATTACGGAGATCATCTGCAAAGAGTATAGTGATGAAGGGATCACAGAGGAAGAGCTGGGGGAATTATTTAATGATTTAGAGCAGTTGAAAGAAGAGGGAACCTTATTTACAGAGGATACTTACAAAGAGGGTGTAATTGATTTTAAACAGCGCCAGACGGTAGTGAAGGCTCTTTGTCTTCACATTGCCCATGCCTGTAACCTTTCCTGCCGTTACTGTTTTGCCGGTGAGGGAGAGTACAAGGGTGACCGTTCTCTGATGAGTTTTGAAGTGGGAAAAAAGGCATTGGATTTTCTTGTGGAGAATTCTGGCGGCAGACGGAACCTGGAAGTGGACTTTTTTGGCGGTGAGCCATTATTGAATTTTGAGGTAGTCAGACAGCTGGTGGCATATGGTCGGAGTCTGGAGGAAGAATATGACAAGCATTTCCGATTTACACTTACCACCAATGGGGTATTGCTGAATGATGAAATCATAGAATTCGCCAATCGGGAGATGGATAATATCGTCCTTAGTATCGACGGCAGAAAAGAAGTGCATGATTATATGCGTCCCAATAAAAATGGGGATGGCAGTTACGATCTGATCCTCGATAAATTTAAGAAGGTGGCAGAAAGCCGCAGTCAACAGAAGTACTATGTGCGGGGAACATTTACCCACTACAATCTGGATTTTGTGGAGGATGTGCTGCATCTGGCGGACCAGGGATTTGAACAGATCTCAGTGGAGCCGGTGGTGGCGGGACCAGAGGAGCCCTATGCCATCCGTGAAGAAGATATACCGGTGATCTGCGAGGGGTATGACAGACTGGCCCAGGAAATGATCAAAAGAAAAAAGGAAGGCAGAGGATTTCACTTTTTTCACTATATGATTGATCTCACGGGAGGTCCCTGTGTTTATAAGAGATTATCTGGCTGTGGTTCCGGGACGGAATACCTGGCAGTTACACCCTGGGGAGACCTGTACCCATGCCATCAGTTTGTGGGAAATGAGGATTTTCTTCTGGGAAATGTGGAAGATGGGATTGTAAATACAGAGATCCGGGATGAGTTTAAACTCTGCAATGTGTATGCCAAAGAGGAGTGCCGGAACTGTTTTGCCAGGTTTTACTGCAGCGGCGGATGTGCTGCAAATGCATTTAATATGCATCAGGACATTAATAAACCTTATGAGATCGGCTGCCAGTTACAGAAAAAAAGGATCGAGTGTGCTCTTATGATACAGGCTGCTCTAGCAGAAGAGGATTAAAAGCGGGCGATATTGTTCGTGCAGAAAACCTCAAAATGTAAATTATATATTAATTTTGCAAAAAAACCTTTGAAAATTGCCGGATTCGGTTTATAATAAAAATTAGGTATGTTTACTTGACACAGGATTTGGGGAAAATAGATGATAGAGAAAATACATGGATAAATTTAGGGAGAGCTAAGAAAGGAGAAAGTCATGGACATTGGAATAGATCTGGGTACAGCGAGTATTCTTGTATACGTGAAAGGCAAGGGTGTTGTACTGAAGGAGCCTAGTGTGGTTGCATTTGACAGAGATACGAACAGAATCAAGGCGATCGGTGAAGAGGCGAGACTGATGCTCGGCCGCACACCGGGAAACATTGTGGCGGTCCGTCCGTTGAGACAGGGAGTCATCTCCGACTATACTGTGACGGAGAAGATGCTTAAATATTTTATTCAAAAGGCAGTTGGCAAGCAAAGATTCCGTAAGCCGCTGATCAGTATATGTGTGCCCAGCGGTGTCACAGAGGTGGAGAGAAAGGCCGTAGAGGATGCGGCATTTCAGGCAGGTGCCAGAGATGTTAAGATTATCGAAGAGCCTATTGCTGCTGCGATAGGTGCAGGGATTGATATCGCGAGACCCTGTGGAAACATGATCGTGGATATCGGGGGCGGAACGTCAGATATCGCAGTGATCTCCCTGGGCGGGACGGTGGTAAGTACCTCCATTAAGATCGCAGGGGATGACTTTGATGATGCCATAGTTAGATATATGAGAAAAAGACACAACCTCCTGATCGGTGAAAGAACTGCTGAAGACATAAAGATCCGCATTGGTTCTGCATTTCCGAGACCGGAAGTGGAGGAAGTGGATGTCCGTGGACGAAACCTGGTGACCGGTCTGCCAAAGACCATCACAGTCACTTCCGAGGAGACAGAAGAGGCACTGAAGGACACGACGCTGCAGATTGTAGAAGCGGTTCACAGTGTTTTGGAGAAGACACCGCCGGAGCTGGCAGCAGACATCGCAGACCGCGGTATTGTGCTGACCGGTGGAGGAAGCCTTTTGTATGGCCTGGAAGAGCTGATCGAGAGCAAGACAGGTATCACCACCATGACAGCGGAGGAGCCAATGACAGCAGTGGCCATTGGTACCGGTAAGTATGTGGAGTTCCTGAGCGGAACGACCAATGAGAGCTGAAGAGGAGGAAAATCATGTTAAGAGGTCTTTATACTTCGTGGACAGTGATGGTCAACGAACAAAATCGATTGGATGTTATCTCAAATAATCTGGCGAATTCAAATACTGCCGGGTATAAGCAGGAAAGTGTGAGCAGCCAGGCATTTGATAAGTTGCTGACAATTAAGATTAGAGACGGATCTCAGGCATATCACAACGAGGCCATCGGCACGATGAGTCTGGGTGTGAAAATTGGTGAGGTGTATACAGATTATACCCAGGGATCGGTGAGAAACACCGGGGGGAATTTTGATCTGGCACTGAGCGGGAATGGATTTTTCACGATAAATTACACGAATTCGAGAGGAGAAACTTCCACCAGATATACCAGGGACGGAAGTTTTCTGGTGACAAAGGAAGGCATTCTGGTGGATTCTGAAG
>JAAVZE010000089.1 GCA_022791495.1 Eubacterium sp. | reverse complement strand
GTATTATAGCTTCCAAGATTTCTTCCTCATCTTCTCCTTCGACCAAAAACATTGGCAATCCTAGACATATGACACATCTTTCTATTGTATAAAATACATTTCGTATTTTGTCAACAAACAACTGCCTGTTTTACTGTTTACTGAAAAAATACCCAAATACTACATCATTATATGCAAACTGTTGAACCATCTGAAAATCATCCGGAACAGACGGAAAATAACGGTCAATGACAAAGATCCTATCATGTTCCTGCATCTCCTCGGCAATCACATCACCAAATTCATAGGCTTTGTTATTTCTTTCCAATTCCATGTAAATCGCTGTGGTCCCCTCTCCTTTTGCCCAGGTATCTTCTGGAACCTCCTGTCCGATCCGACTGACAAAATCCTCAAACTTTTCATAATCATAAACGCCTGTACTATATTTTTCCTGAAAATTTGAGTATACGGTCAGATTTGCCATTCCACATCCCGCAAGAAGCAGACACGCATAGAGTCCACATACTGCCTTCCCTATCGCGGCAAAGGAACTTTGTTTCAGATTCCATCTGACAGCGGCTAATTCATAAGCTCCACTCACAATAAATCCCAGACATAAAATAAAGAACAGATTTACAAGAGCATGTCCTGCAAGCGTCCGGTTCATATAATAAGTAAGAAGTCCTAACCCCATCACCGACACGGCAATACTACAGTTTGCTTTTGCTTCATTTCCCCGGATTCCAAACACCCGGTTATGATAAATCCCCCAGCAGAAACAAAGTAAAAAGACAAGAATCTTATGAATATAGAACTCATTTCCCCAGGCCAGATCCGTCTGGAGCTGGGTAATATAGTTATCGTCAACTACCATTCCCACAAAATCCCGAACTCCCAAAAAATCAGCTTCGGAACCTGCTACAATCAAATTGTAGAGATTTACACTTCCCACTGCCAGGAGAAAAGGGACCACCACATCCGCCAGCAGGAAAATCCCGCAAAACAAAAGCTTTTTCTTCGTCATCTTTCCCTTCTGCAGCATAAAAACAATGCTATACACAAACCACGCCGCAGAGCAGATGATACCGGATTCAAAATTCCAAAGCAGGGCCAGAGCAATTACCACGCAGCCTGTCACATACTGCCACATCTTCATACCCCTGCGACTGAAAAAAGTTATCATAAATATCGTAATCGCCGGAAAAACCAAACGATGGGGATAACACTGCCAGTAAATACTTCCTAATGCAGGATTCAAACCTGCAATGCCGGCGATACAGATCACAGCGATCTGTAACATTGTATTTCTTACAACCATACAAAAGCTTGTCATACATAAAATGTACACCGTCGCCGCCAGAATTCCCAATATAACGGCAACAGTCGCGCTAGAGCACCCAAAGATCTTTAATGGAAGATAGAAAAACAACCCATAATGCCCATACTGATCCGTAAGACCGCCCTCATAACCCATATGGCGGTACACATTAAAAATCGAGTCCATATACGCCGAAGTATGGTGCAGATCATAAAAAGCACCGTGGGGTGCAGATCGAAAGGTATTCACTGTAGCCATTGCCACTCCCCACAATAAACCAAACAGCAGGATGAGAAAGAATACAGAAAACAGATTTTTGGACCGGCTGCAAAGTCCGGCGCAAAGAAAAACCGTAAAGAACGCTCCCATCCCCATCGTGACCCAGACCGGGAATTCCCAAACTGTTTTTATATGAGGCAGCAGTAAATAAATAACCGCTCCAATTCCCGCTGCCGCCAATACATATCTCATCTGATCAATACTTTTATTTGTCAGGCCGGTCCAATAAAAAAACATATAAAAACCGAGAAAGAAAAAGACCAGTAACATCACCAATACTGCATAACATTTTATATTTCCTAAAGAATGTACCCCCAGAACTCCTTCCGGAGCCGCCACAAGGGCATAATTCCAATAAGCCATAGCTGCTATGACAGCAAGCAGGCCGCTGATCATCGCATAGGTCCGTTTCTGTTGCATTTTCTTTCTCCTTCTTACCATATAATGTTATCCGATTATAGCATAATCTGTTTTTAATTGTCAAACAAAGGCCTGGAGCATGTCTTTCTCCATGCCACTGTTTTTTCAATACCCTCACGAAAAGAGGTCTCCGGTTCAAACCCGGTGTCCCGTTTCAGATCCTGTATATCGGCACACAGATACATCACCTGCTTATCGTAATATGGAACCTCTCCAAAGGTGATCTCCTGCCCCGGACATACCACATCGCCAATGTCCTTTATATAGTCTTTCAGAAGTCTCTCTTCCCCGCTTCCCACGCAGTAAACCGCACCATCTCTGCCCTTTTCCGCGGCCAGATAAAATGCCTTAGCCGCATCGTCGCAATACAGATAATCCCAGATCTGCTCCCCCTTTGTATACTTAGGAATCTCACCCCGCAGCATGGAACAGATCCCGGACATCACCATCGTCCTGTCCTTGTCCCCTGGGCCATATACGCTGAGAATCCTGGTCCAGATATGGCGGATTCCATAATCCCGGCACGCAGCACGACTCATCTGCCCGGCACAAAGTTTTGCGATACCATACCCTGTCTCCGGATTAGCAGTTAGTTTTGCCGAAAGCTTTACCCCTTCCGGCACCCGTCCAAACTCCGCCTGGGATCCCGCGCCGAGAAATACGCTGCATCCTAATCCCTTTGCTGCCTCCACAGCATCCAAGATATAACTTACATTTTGCAGCTGTCCATGATAGTTATTTCTCATGTTTCCAAAAGTTCCTCCCCAGCCAAAATGGAAAAAGGCATCACATGTCTGCTGGATTTTTTCTGGCAGAGAAGTCAATTCCGTCAGATCACATTCTACAGGAATCACTCTCGCATCATGAAACGCCTGTGCATTGTGCTCGGACCCCGGCCGCAGTACCGTATACACTTCGATTTCATTTTGTACCAGTAACCTGGCAAGCGCCTGACCAAGCATTCCGGAAGCCCCTGTTATAACCGCCCTTTTCATACTTTCACCCTTTCTTCTGTCACAGCTGCTCTCACCCTATGTATACCAAATCGCAAAACTGCCACAACTCCATAGACTGCCAGTGCTGTGAACAGGGAAATAACAACATAGTATATCATTAATTGAGTGACGGACGCAGCGGGAAATATCGTCCTCATGCATTTGCTCCAATAAAAATTATTGAGAAAGATTGCCATACTCATTGTTCCTAACACTCCAAATATCTTAAAATTAAAATACTTATACCAGATACTCTGCCTGCTGGTGTTTATCGCAATGCCTGCAAAAAGCAGCAATATTGCCAATATATCCGTTTTCCCTGGCTGATATTTATAGGCGATATAGGCCACCCCTGTATAACAGAACACTTCTGCGATACCAAAAAGCACTTTTGAAAGTATAGACGACTTCCATCTGCTGATATATGAGGATACCCCATAACAGACAGCGCCCAGTGAGATCTCCGCTACGGCGCGAATCAGGCCTTTTCCAAAATATCCATCCCAAAGCCCCGGATCGTTTCCTACACTGCCATAGGTTAGAGTGAGATGCCCCAATACCAAAACAGCCATCAAAGGAGCTATGACGTTCAGGAACATAGACCGAAACTTCATCGCCACTGGAAAAAGAAACAGCAGCGCCAATATCAGCGCGGACAGATACCAGGCCGCCCCTGTAGGATAATTTCCCCAGAAGCCTGCCATCTGCAGCATCAGCAGCTCCGAATAGGCATACACGATACCATGAAGAATACCTTCTTTTAAAACAATAAAACAGACGATGATGGACGCCACATCGGAAACGAGTAAATAGGGCCATATCTTAGTAAGCTTTTTCATGACAAAGGTTCTCGTCTCACCGCCAAGATCCACAGCCTCTGTCTGCTGTTCCCCCCACCGTCTTTCTATATAGACCATCATATAATAGCCCGTCACAATGAAAAAAAATTCTACTCCAATATAACCACTGGGGGCATACCGGAATTTACCATCTGTAATCAGATACGAGTGATGGATCAGAATCATGATACTAAATAAAAAGCGCATCGCATCAAGAACATAATTTCTTTTGTGTTCTACCCTCATACATTATTCCTCCGAAACCGGATCAATAATCATCTCTTTTAAGAATGTCTCTCTGTCAAGGAACGGCGCCAGGTCCTCCAACGGCGGTGAAACCAGTGTGCCATCCTCCAGCCGTTTGGTAGAAGACTTTGGCTCAAAGTTCTGATCCGTAGAGACCATAATCTCACAGATCACTGCTCCCTCTGTGGCGAAAACCTGCCGGATCGTCTCCTCCAGTGTATCATTGCTCTCACACCGGAAAAATGGATAGTCATATGCATAGGCGATCTTTTTCATATCCGGAAATTCCAGGTCATGACTCTGAGGCCCAATACCAACAAATGGCTCTCCGAAGAAGTTAGTCTGGGTCTGGCGTATGGAGTGATACCCATTGTTGTTGATCACAAAGATCTTGATTGGAAGTCTATTGGTCTGAATCGTCTGCAGTTCCTGAAGATTCATCTGAATGCTTCCGTCACCGCTCAGGCACACCAGCTCCCTGCCCCCCTCAGCTACGCAGGCACCGATGGCAGCTGGCAGATCATATCCCATGGACGCAATGGCTGAATTGATAATAAATCTCTGTCCCTTTTTGATCTCATAACCATGGCTTCCCACCACACAGGCGGAACCATTACCCACCACCGTCACATACTCTTCCGGAAGAACTCTGCTGACTTCCTTAATAAATGCATAGACGTTGGCCAACCCTTTCTGCTCGTAATGTTTTGGCAGAACAACAGGATACGTCTTTTTCCAGTGATCACATTTATCCAGCCAGAACGAATCTGTGTCCAGCTTTGTATCTCCAAGTCTCTCATTGATCATCTGCATCACATCTTTGACATCAGCGCATACCGGCATATCCACATGGATCGTAGGTTTTTTCAGCTCCTCGCCATCCACATCCACCACGATAGTATACGCCTCTCTCGCCCAGGTCTTATAATTGTACCCCACCTGGCGGATACTCAGACGGCTTCCAAGGGAAAGCACCAGATCACTGTTCTGGATCGCAAAATTTCCTGCCCGGTCTCCCATGATTCCCCCCCGGCCCACATACAATGGATGCTCGTCGGCGATCAAGTCAATGCTGTTCCAGCCAGTGACCACCGGGATATTCAACTTGTCCACCATCTGGCAGAAATCCTCATATCCTCCGGAGATCCGGATTCCGTTTCCGGCATTGATCACCGGACGCTTTGCCTGTTTAATCTTTTCAATAATGGTATCTATGGTCTCCTCCGATGGCTTTGCCGGAACTTCTGCGGCGCATTCTGCCGGATCAAAAGAACGAAGCTCCCCGGTCTCAATCATTGCTCCCTGTACATTTACTGGTATATCCAGCCAGCATGGCCCCGGTCTGCCGGTCTGCGCCAGATAGAGCGCCTTTTCCAGACAATATCGGATATCCAGAGGATCGATCACCATCTGGCAGTACTTCGTCATACTGTCTACGGCTTTACAGATATCAAATTCCTGGTCTCCCATCGCACGGATGCCAAGGCCTGTGCTTCTCGCGGTAGTGTCATAGCGTACCTGACCGGAGATCACCAGCATGGGGATGGAGTCCAGCCATCCTCCTACCACACCGGTAATGGCATTGGTCCCTCCCGGCCCTGTGGTCACGCATACAGCGCCAATTTTATTGTGCATTCTCGCATATGCTTCTCCTGCAATGGCGCATGCCTGCTCATGGTGCTGATAGACACAATGCAGTCCTTCCTGGTGTCCCAGCCCGTCATTCAGATGCATGGCGCCGCCACCTGTCACAGTAAACACGGTATCAATCCCACGGTCCACTAAAAATTGTGCTACATAGTTGGATAATTTTATCTTCATGATTGTCCTCCTGAGCTTACATTTCTTTCATCTTTTAATGCATATAAAAATAGTATACCACTTTTTGTCTGTTTTTTCCATAGCAAAAGACAAAAAGCAAAAAATAGTCGTATGATTCCTCCTTGGAATATACGACTATTGGTTCTATGATATACGAGCCAAAACTTATATTACTTTACTAAACCAGAACGAAACAGGACCAAATTCACGCCATTATGCTACCCCAGTACCAGTTCCTTCTTTTCAGTTACCGCCTTCATGGTATAATCATCTTTTTTCTTCGCCGGTAGCAAGAAAAAAAATTATGGCCAGCGGCATCGCTGACCATAATTAATATAGCATCAGGCAAAATGATCAACACTTATGTGTTACCATTCGATTTACCAGTTTCTCTATCATTTTATTATAACCTGTATATTTCTTAAGCATTTCTACACAGACGGAGAACAAAAGAGTCGTAATCGTCAAAACAAATATGTTTAACCATGCATTCCCAAAGGAATATATAGAAATCTTTAAAATAATATCCCCGGAAAAATGTGTGGGCAAAGAACATATTCATGGAATACTTTCCGCAAACTGCTGCTGTTGTTTTTACAACTCTTCCTCTCTCTCCAAAGATTTCAAAACTGATATAAATAATAAGGGCAGACAAAAACGCATCTGTTATATCAAGCATCATCTGTGTTTTATGGCGGATTATAAAAAGGGCAAAAAGAACAGCCATAGCTACTATGATCTTTCCTACATGTAAGTATATTTTATCCCGATACAAATTGTGCAGTTTTACAAAAAGATCCCTTTCCGCAAAAAGGATCCCCAGACAAATAGAAGGCAGGCACCAGCGTAAAGATGTAAATTCAAGAGATAACATCCTGGGCAAAACCACTGCCAGAACAAACAATGCCACACCGGTTTTTTTATGCGCCCTGTATAAAAGCGGCATAATAAGAAGGACCGTCAATGCAAGTCCCATGTACCACCATGTCGAGTTAAAGGTAGGCGTGTTAAATATATTTGCCAGACCAAATATATCCAAAACAGTATAAACAACTCTTTTTATTCCAGTACCATATACTTCTGTATTGTTTCTGCCCAGGAAGGAAAATATCTGAGCCAAAATATAAATAACGATAAATCCCGATATCAATTTGATCCACCGGTGAAAATTATCCACAAAAAACTCTTTTAGCGGGACGTGGCAGTTCTCTTTTTCTTTTTTCATAAATGATATCGTAATCCCATAAGCACTAAGAAACACAAATACTGACACACATACTTTAAACAACTGCGCGATGGCAACCGTACGGGACTCACCAAAAGGCGCAAAAGAAAATGTATAACCGCTGTAAGATTCCGGCGAATAAAATGAATGGTGTATATACATCATAATAATAGCAATTGTTTTTGCAATATTTGTGTCCTGTTTATCAAACTTCATCTTTTCCACCTCTCTCTTTTAAAACTGGGCAACGATAACGCCCACCATGATCATGATCATACCAATCACCCTATTGGAAGAAGGTTTCTCACCCAGGAAAAAATATGAAAATAAAAGTATCCACAGAAAACTTGTAGCTGTAATACAGGGTAAAATTTTTAATTCTAAGTATCTTAACACAAATGTATTTACAAACATTGACACAAAAAGCAGCATGTATGAGATAACTACTTTTATGTTTAAAAATTTCTTTATAAAGCTCTCTGCCTTTTCTTCTGCAGATTTTTTAAGCAGGATCTGGGCAAAGGATGCTATAATAACAGAACATGTACCAATTATCCATCCGATCATTTTCCCTTCTCCTTTCCTTCTCCCATCTGGCTGACAACCATACCTGCTAATATAATCGCAGTCCCGACCCACTGCATGAGGGAAATATGTTCACCAAAAAAAATGTATGCCCACAAATATAATAAAATGTATGTCACGCCTTTTCGCAAATACGCAGTAGTAAGGGGAAGGTGTTCTAAGAGCAGCTGCCAGAGTACCGCATAAATCCCCATAATAATAAGTGCACCAAAATAATATAGCACATAATTTTTTGAAAATACAGGAAACTCCCCTGCCAGCTTTAAACAGACACTGGAAAAACTTTCTATCAATATTGCTATTAGAGCAAACAAATATACATTTCTAGGTTTTTCTAACAATTTATCAATTTTCACACCTGCCTCCTTATTTACTTTCTACTTTTATTATCTTTTTTCATCCTGCTTACAATAAATCTCGTCTTTCCATTTTGATCCGGTTGGACGGAATCCCGCCAGTCAAAGATGTACTCCATATCATAATCTGCTATTACCTTATTTAATTGCTGTATGACACGCTTTTCTATCATACCCCGATTGTCCTTCTGCATTGCCGGTCTGCCAACCAGCTGTATTCTGATTTTATGATAATCCTCCTGGATCACCCGGAAATGCAGGACTTCGTTCTCTCCCTCAAAGGCACGGTAAAATGGATGATAATCGTATTTTCTGCCATCATCTAATTCGATCCAGTCATTTGATCTTCCATGAATCCGACTTATATATTCTACACCGTTCTCCTCAAAAACCTCCGCATTATCCCCAACATCATAATTGATAATTGGAAAATCCAGAAAATTCAGATTCGTAAGCAGCATTTTCCCCCTTTTCGCCAGCTTGGAATGCTCATCCACCACATTTACAATATGAGTGTCATTTGTAATGATGTGCCTTGTCAGATCACCTTTGACCGTATAAGTACATGCACCCGTTTCCATACAGCCATAGGAAGTAAAGACATTGTCCCCCAGATTCTGACGAAAAAGTTTTTCGTCATTTTCTAACATCATCTCACTAATTACTGCATAAGCTGCAGGATGATGCAATTTCACATTATTTTTTTGTGCATACTCGATCATCTGTAGAAGTTTTGTTCTATGGGCATAAAAAAAATCTGGCTTATACTGATTCAATCCTTCAGCGATCTCTTCTCCATCTGCAAGAAAAGAAAGCTTTCGACGTCTCAAAATTCCCAGTTTCTGAATTATGCTGTCACTCCCTTCAGCCACCAGTTCTGGATCCTTTAATGCCATTGTTTTTTGAAAAAAGGGATTGATCCCCTGTTTCACAGCCATCCTCAGCCAGTTTGCTGTCAGATAAGAATTTTCATTTGGTGATACAAGAATTTTCAGCGGAGTGCCCGTTGAACCACTTGTCGAAAAAACATGATATTTACCCGAAACTTCAGAAAGCACCGGTGTAAGCCATTCCTTGATCTCCTGTTTCGTAAGAACCGGGAATGCCGCCAGATCCTCCCGACAGGTAATATCCTCTGGTTTCAACCCCGCTTCCTCAAACTTTTTGCGATACAACGGAATCTGGTATGCCCTCTTCATTAGTTTTTTCAGCTTTTTATTCTGAAGATTATAAATCTTTTTATTACACAGATCATGTGAATTCAGGATAAATAAACGAATAAATGACAGAACATTTTCATTCACCTTGCTAAACACATTCATAAGCATTATTCCCCTTGGTTTTTCTTTGTAATTTCTTTATGGATCACTTGACGTACCACATACTGCGGCTGCCGGTTGACCTGCAGGAACATCCTTCCGATATATTCCCCAATCAGTCCCATAAAAAGTAATGTGATTCCTGAAAAGAAACAGGTGGCTACCATAAGCGACGGCCACCCCAGAGCCATGGATGGATTCAACATTTTTTTCACCAGTATCGTAGCTGCACCTATTATACTTATTCCGGAGAACAAATATCCACAATAGACAGAAAGCCGCAGGGGAACAATAGAAAACCCAAGTATATTTCCCCAGAGCCGTACCAGTTTCCGAAACGTATAATTAGAATGACCAACTTCCCGTTTAAAATGCTGGATTGGCACACTGGCTATATTTTGTGTTGTCCGCAAAAAAAGTCCTTGAAGATAGGTATATGGGCTGTGATACTGAATAACTGCATCCCTTATGAAACGCCGAATTATCCAGTAACTGGAGGTTTTTAATTCCTTTGGTTTTCCGATCAGCATTCTTACTGTAAAATGATTAAACCTACTTCCCAGATTGCGGAACAAATTATGCTTTTTTTCTGGATAATAGCCGTAAACGATATCATAACCCTTTTCAAATTCAGCAAATAACCTTGCCAACTGGGAGGGATGTGTTTGCATATCATCATCCATACCCACGATGATCTCACCCGCTGCATAATTTAATCCAGCCATTACCGCATTATGCTGGCCAGCATTTTTTGCAAGATCGATCACTCTCACAAATTCATATTTTTCTGCCAGCTCAGATAACGCTTCAATTGTCTTCCCTCCATCCGGGGAACAGTCATTGACAAGAATAAATTCATAATCTTCCCTGCCCAGATGATCCATCTCCGCCATCGTCTGTTCCACCACCTGAGAAATCGTCAGTGCAGAATTGTAACAGGGTATCACAAAAGAATATTTCATATCTTTTTTCCTACTTTACCTTTATTTCGATATTATTGATTACCTGGTCAAGCTTTTTTACTGCCTGGTCTACAGAACCAGCTTTTACGATCACATGTCCGATTCGATGGGGACCAATTCTAAAACGTGATACGGCATCCCCAATATTATGATCGAACTGGATTTCGATAATGTCTTCATCTATCGGATTCTGATCCGTCTGTGAAACAATTAATCCTTCCGTATCGCTATATAGGAGCATCGCCGCACAAGGGACTTCACAATCGGAAGAAAAATCAGGTTTCTCACCCAGAGCAGCCTCCAGCATTTTTTCATAATAATCGAATTGGTAATATGTTGAAACCATTTCACTAAGGCAGGTAGCCCCCGAACGGCCACCGATCTCAAGCACATATGTCTTTCCATCCACCAAAATAAAATCAACATTCATAGCACAATTATCTAACTTCATTGCTTCTGCAGCCAATTGCAGCTGGTGCTTTGCATCCTCGATTATGTTATCACTTAATTCAAATGGTACCCAGTGACCAACAGGCACTCCTGTTTCGCCTTGAAAAACATAATCTCCGTGGGGAAGGATAAACCTCACTTCTCCATCTAATACAAACGCCTGTGCTCCAAACTCTTCTCCCTCTAAAAACTCTTCCACGATAAAATAGTCTTTTTTGGTATAGCCCTTCACTTTGGAAATTATTTCCTGGAATTGTTCTGGATAGTCTACCCGGATGATTCCCCGGCTTCCAGAAGAATCTACTGCCTTAAATATCAAAGGTGCTTTCAGCTCTGCCAATTTATCTTGTATCTGCTCATCCCTAAATGATATTTTTCTAAATCTCGCTGTCCTCACTCCATATTTTTCGTACTGTTCTTTCATTAACAATTTATTTGCTGCAATCTGTGCCGCTTCAAAAGATAAACCGCATAGTCCCATTTCGTCACAGACCTTCCCCACTGTAATAACTGCCACATCTGTCCCGGCTGTTACGATGCCGTCTATATTTTCTGATCTGGCAATCTCCAGGACTTTCTCATAATCAGCAGTGTCCTCATAATATATCTTATCTGCCAGGTCAAATCCAGGATAGTTCCCAGGAATGCTTACTACGATTGTATACAATCCCATTTCCTTTGCCTTTAAGATCAATGGTACCTGATAGACTCCTGCACCCAAAATCATTATTTTCTTCATCTCTGCTCTCTCCATTCCAAAGCCACATTCTCTTAATATATCAGTATAAAATCCTTCATTGATAAAATTCTATAATATGTTTTACTGTAGTATCAATGTCCTCTGGTTTCATATTATAATACATCGGCAGACGCAGCAGTCTCTCGCTCTCTTTCGTCGTATACCTGTCCTCCCCGTGAAACCGTCCAAAGCGTTTTCCCGCCTCAGAACTATGCAGAGGAATATAATGAAATACCGCGCCGATCTCATGTTCTTTCAGATGCCGGATCAACTCGGTCCGCTCTTCTAAATCCCTTGTTTTGATATAAAACATATGAGCATTATGGACACAATACTCTGGGATAACCGGCAGTTCAATACAGCCACTCTCAGCCAGTGGGGATAACTGATCCCGATATGTATCCCAGCTGCGCATCCTGTCCTCATATATGACCTCTGCTGCTTCCAATTCTCCCCAGAGATATGCCGCATTCAGTTCACTGGGAAGATAAGAAGAGCCCTGTTCCACCCAGGAGTACTTATCAATCTCACCACGGAAAAACTTACTGCGGTTTGTCCCCTTTTCCCGGATGATCTCTGCTTTTTCTATATTTCCAGCATCGCGTATCAAAAGGGCGCCCCCTTCTCCCATGCTGATGTTTTTTGTCTCATGAAAACTATAGCATCCGTAGTCACCGATGGTTCCCAGGATTTTTCCTTTGTACGTACTCATGATTCCCTGAGCCGCATCCTCGATCACAACGAGCTGATGCCTTTCAGCAATATCCAGAATAGCGTCCATCTCACAGCTGACCCCCGCATAATGAACCGGGACAACCGCCTTTGTTTTATCGGTAATTGCAGCTTCAATAAGATTTTCATCTATATTCATCGTATCCGGCCTGATGTCAACAAATACGACTCTGGCGCCACGGAGCACAAAGGCATTTGCCGTAGATACAAATGTATAAGAAGGCATGATCACCTCATCCCCCGGTCCTATATCCGCCAGTATCGCCGCCATCTCTATGGCATGGGTACAGGAAGTCGTCAAAAGTACCTTTTCTGACTTGGTAATCTTCTCCAGGTAATCATTACACTTTTTTGTGAACTGCCCATCCCCACATAATTTATGGCAATTTACTGCTTCTTCTATATATTTAAGTTCTTTTCCCACAAAAGGTGGTTTATTAAATGGTATCAATGTGAAACCTCCATCTCTTTGTATAATAACCTATAAAGATATCAGGGTCAAAAGGTAATTTACCCCAATGATACATTTAGATATTATAGCATCTGAAGAATTAAAGTGCAATAAAATTTTGTATTTTGCTATTTTATGGCTGTCACACACTTTCACCTATTTTAGACAACACCGGCCAAATAAATTTGTATCTTTAATGCAAATCCTTTATGATACAGAAGTGAAATACAAGAACGAACAAAGAGACTGTATCTCAAATATCGAATCACAGCCCCTGTGTTGTCACTAAAAGTGTGGAGGAAATGAAATGATTTATGATAAAGTAATTCAAGGAAAATTTGTGGATCTAAAAAGTATTACACTAGAAGATGCGGATGTGGAATTTTCCTATCAGATAAGAAAAGAGGAAAAAAACTGTAAAACGGTAGGCCAGCCGGCATCCAGTCTGGAAGAGCAAAGAAATTTTATCCAATGGCAGATTAAAGAGCCAGGTGACTATTACTTTGTTGTATGGAACAAAAAAGGAGAGCGAATCGGGCTGATCGGTGTTTATGATATCCATGACGGAACAGGAGAAGCAGGACGAGAGGTGAACAATGGCAGTTCTGTGGAGGCTATGGAAGCGGAAGTGCTTTTAGATGAATTTTACCGTACCGTCCTGCATTTAGAAAAGATTACATACGTAATATATATGTCAAATAAAAAACATATCAACAACCATAAAAAACGAGGAATTGAAATGAAAAAAACAGTGACACGAAATGGCATTGAATGTGCTTATTATGAAAGAACAGCAGATGGAAAGGATTTTGCAAAGACCCGTCAATTGTTGGATAGAATAGGAGGCAGCCAGGCTTGAGCAGGCTAATATCTTTTGTCATCCCATGCTATGGCTCTGAACATACGATTGAAGATGTTGTGAAAGAAATCCTGAATCTGAATAGAGACCACTCAGAAGATAAATATGAGATTATATTGGTAAATGACTATTCGCCAGATCATGTCTGGGATAAGATCCGGCTGTTGGCAGAGAAATATACAAATGTCCAGGGAATTAACCTCACTAGAAATTTTGGACAGCATGCAGCTTTACTTGCAGGATACCGCCATATCAAAGGACAGATTATTGTGTCTCTGGATGATGACGGACAGATTGCCATTGAAGATACTTACAAGATCATTGATAAACTGGAGCAGGGTTATGATGTAGTTTATGGCAAATATAAAGTAAAGCAGCATAGCAGATTCAGAAACTGGGGTTCCAAGCTTAACAGAATCATGATGACGCATGTAGCAGATATACCAAAAGATTTCAGAGGGAGCAGTTTCTATGCTGCAAAACATTTTGTTATTGATGAAATCCAAAAATATGAAAATCCGTATGTATATCTGCCAGGATTGGTGTTTCGTTCGACAAATAACATTACTTCCGTATTTGTCGGACATCGTGCCAGAAAAGAAGGTTATTCCGGTTATTCACTGAAAAAACTGATTGCATTGTGGGTCAATGGCGCCACGACATTTTCCGTAAAACCATTACGGATCTCAACTTTTTTAGGATTTCTTTTCGCCGTTATCGGAATGTTCAGCGCCTGTGGGATTATCATCCATAAACTGATCAATCCCAACATGGCAGCAGGATGGAGTTCACTGATCTCCGTTCTTTTATTACTTGGGGGCATATTATTGGTTTCATTGGGATTGATCGGAGAATATATAGGAAGAATTTATTTATGTCTGAATAAAGCACCGCAATATGTGATAAGGGACTTTGAATCCGGAACAAAAGATACCAGCACCCCGGACGAGGATTAACAGCATTATAACAATTCATAAATACTTTTTACTACAAAAATATTAAATTACAGGAGGTCAAAAAAATGACAGAAAAGGAAAAAATAGAATTATTAGAAGATACACTGGAGGTTGATGAAGGAAGTCTTACTGCTGATACGAACCTGGAGGATATTGATGAATTTAATTCTATGGCAGTACTATCTTTGATCGTAATGTTTGAAGATGAATTTGGGAAAAAGATTACTGGAAAAGAGATAAAAAAATATACAACAATTGCAGATATCCTAAACAACATGGAAGGTTAGATCAATTCAAGGAGGAAATTGAAATGGCATATTTCAATTTTGGCAATATAAAAATGACAGGGATTACCTGTGCTGTTCCCAAAACAAAGATAAAAGCAAGCGAGTATTATAACATATTTGGACAGGATAATGTGGACAAATTCATAAAAATGACAGGTGTAGAGGAAATCAGGAAAACAAAACTGCATCAAACGGCATCTGACTTAGGTTATGCAGCTGCGGAAGAATTAATACAGCAAAAAGGGCTAAAACGAGAAGATATAAAAGCCCTGATATTTTCTGCCCATTCCACTGATTACAGGAGACCTGCCACAGCCTGTGTATTACATAAACGTTTACATCTGGAAAGGGATTGTATGGCTTTTGATGTCAATCTGGGATGTTCTGCATTTGTGTACTCTGCACAGATTATAAGTGCGCTCATGGCAAATTCAGATATAGAAAAAGGGTTATTAATCGTCGGGGAAACGATGTCCAAGATGGTACATCCAGAAGATAAATCATCGGTGATGCTCTTTGGCGATGCCGGAGCTGCTGTCCTATTTGAAAAAGTTTCAAATAATAAATTAAGCGGAATGCTGTGTTCGGATGGAGAAGGATACAAAGCGATTATTGCCCCGGCCGGCGGATTCCGTAATTTGAAAGCCTCAGAGGAAGCAATGCTGTTTTCAGATGGAAATAAAAGAACTTTGTACAACACATGGATGGATGGGGCAAGAGTTTTTGAATTTACGATTCGTGATGTTCCCCAAACCATAAAATATTATATGGAACGTGAAAATACCTCTCCGGATACCTACGATTATTATATTATGCACCAGGCGAATAAGTATATCCATAAACAACTGCAGAAGCGGCTAAGAATACCACCAGAAAAAATGCCCTTATGTCTGAATAGATATGGAAACACATCCGCAGCTGCCATTCCACTCACACTTTGCGATGCATTCGGTGCAAAGGAATGTAAAGGGGAATATCAGATGCTGATGTCCGGTTTTGGTGTAGGATTATCCTGGGGGGTTATGGGAACAAATATGAACTGCGCCGATATTTATCCCATAATCGAAACGGAAGAATGTTTCGTGGATGGTATTATTAATTCCCCGGAGGAATGGGAGGAAACAGATGATGTATAACTTGGTGGACTTAAAAGGAAAACGAATATTAGTAACCGGCGCATCTTCAGGCATCGGAAAAGAAACTGTAACATTATTGGATCGACTGGAAGCGGAAACCATTCTTGTCGCACGACGAAAAGAAAAATTAAAAGAAATCGTCGAAAAATTACAGAATAAAGAATCTAGTTATTATGTAGCCGATTTAAGCAAATTAGATCAAGTCGAGGGACTGATAAATCAGATTGTCGCAGAACGCGGTCCGTTAGACGGATTCGTCCATAGTGCAGGTATCACCAGTTCAAGACCGTTTAAGACGATTAAACCAGATGTTTTAGATGTGGTCATGAAGATTAATTTTTACTCATTCGTGGAATTGTGCCGGTGCATCACTTCCAAAAAAAGATTTGCCAAAACGGGGTGCAACATCGTAGGCATCTCTTCTACGTCCTCCATACAGGGAAACAGCAGCAAGACGGCATATTGCGCATCTAAGGCAGCCATGGACGCAGCAGTCCGGTGTATGGCAAAAGAACTGGCAAATAAGCATATAAGAGTAAATACGGTAGCTCCGGCATTCATTGAAACAGATATCTATGATTCCTTTTTAGAAAAGGGAGAAGGCTCAAAAGAGGCTGAAATGATTATGGCAAGACAATATCTTGGATTAGGGCAGCCATCTGATGTCGCCGGCCTGACAGCGTTCCTTCTCAGTGAAGCCTCACGTTTTATTACCGGTTCTACGATCGGAGTAGACGGTGGAAAGCTTTCATGGTAGCGGCATAATGAAAATTGAAATAGAGGGGGTACCAATGGTTTACCGACATCCCCAAAGGCAAAACTGTTCCAGCATGATCTGGAAACAGCAGGTGGAAAGGCTAGAAACAAGAGTAGAGATCATGGCTCTCCGGCTCATAATCTCTACTTCTTATATTTGTATACTGATATCATAGGATCTAACCGGTTAAAATTTGTGGAGGCTTTTCCTTCTTCCTAAAATACAATAACAGACCAGGATAATGATCGTTGCTCCTGTAATACAAATACCAACGATACCGGCATTGTCATGATAATAAAAAGTTACTGTATGTTCTCCAGCAGGAATCCGGGTTCCCATGATTAATCCATTTACCATATCTACTTCCTGACCTGCGCCATCAACTTCGACAGACCAATGTGTGGAATAATTCTGCGAAAAACACAAATATGTGTCTGCATCTGACGTCACTTTAGCCGTAATAGAATTATTCTTATAAGACAAAACTTTCACATCAGAGCTGACATTTTGATATTCACCGCTTTCCCTGTCCACATATGCAGTCTTTACCAGATCATATTTTTCATAATTATCATACATATCATCAAAACTATTCTTCTCAACTACACGGTTCGGAAAATACAAAACATCCATAGCATTTACATTTTCATATATTTTTGTTCCCTTCTCGTCGTTTCCCCAATATTTATAGCCGTTCATAGGATTTACTACCGAGATTTCACACTTGTCAATATGAGCCTTTCCCATAGCAGATTTCGCCAGAATCCGGATGCGTATATCTTCAGTAGCCAGTTCCGCATGATTAGAAAATAAATACGCCGTATATTCATCTCCATCTTCCGAGATAAAGAAAGATTTCTCCTGCGATCCTAAATCATAACCTTCACCGCCATATAAGTCAGCCGCCAGGTAGGATAACTCCTGGTTGTCTTCTTCCCGAACTGAAAATGTAACTTTATAGCAGGTATTTCCCTGAACCCCTGACATAACTTCTCCCACACCAACTCCATTTGCATCAAATGCCAGATCTATATTCTCCTTTGAAATAATCAAATCTGTGTCACAATCCGAATTGTAAATGTTCCCACCAGTACTTTCAATAATGCCACTGGAATCGATCACATACTTCACTCCCATCATAGACAGAAAATCATTTTGAAATAGGAGGTTATTATGGGCATTATGTGATCCGGTCAACAAACCAGAATAATTAAAAGGCACACCTTCACTGCTCCTGCCGAGATTTTTCATATACTTTGTCAGCAGGGGATTGTTATAGGCAGTGTATGCATTGAGTGAAGGAATTTCATTTACCTGGCTCTTATTCCATGAAATTATGCTCTCATGAGACACATCTACCCTATCCAATGCATCCCATATTTTATAATTTCCTATTGTTTTTTTTAACTTTTGAACAGTCTGACCTCCATTGTTAAGTTGTGCCAGACTGAGCGGCTGTGTTATAAGGCTATATGGCATTACCTCAGATAACGTTATAACCAGTACTGCGGCACATACAAAGCATCCTTTCCACTTAAGTGTGAATTCCCATTTGTAAAGCTTTTTCTGCTGAACAGCCCACAAAACCAGAACAATAACCCCAGACCAGATCATCGGAGCAGACAGAACATCCTTTAACTGGTAGCAATATTGCATTCTCCCTTCTGAATTCAGAAGACAAATAACAAAAATTCCTGTTATGGCAAGACATATAATTCCCACAAACAATGTTTTTGCCATCTTTTGTATCAGTTTCCTCTGTCCCTCACAAATTTCCCCCTCGATCAAATTCTCCAGCCCTCTTCCTGCAAGAGAGAACATAAAGAAATAAAAAATATACAACATCCTGCCAGCACACCGGAAACCTCCCAGTACTGGCAGACGGTAGACGATATGATTCAGAATCGGAATATGGGCAACGGCTGCATACAGAAACGCAAATACAGCACACAAAACATCTACCCGTACCGCTATTTTATTCCTGGATTTTATTATAATCGATACTGCGAGCAGAAGAACAAAAATCCCCAGATACAATTCAATATCAAGTTCAGACGAGTAAAGGTTTCCCAAAGGCATATAAATTTCACCAAAAAATTTGGGAATGATCATCTGGATCAGTTTGACAGGGTGAACAGACCAGCTGGCAAAGGTCTCATAAGAGGTTCCAGTGGCACCATACTGTGCATACTCATTCATTATACTAAGAGTTGGAAATAATACACACGCAAATATTCCCACATATACAGCAAGCCAGGCAGCTCCCTTTTTTATAAGATCCCACAATCCAAATTTTTCGTGAATGCAGAAAATTACGATATAAATCAGCAGGATAAGATCAGCATAAACACTGTATTGCTGAATATTCATAGCCTGCATGGCCGCCACCACGGCGGACAAATATAACCACCAGGATTTCCTCGTATTAAAAAAACGTTTGACAAGAAACATAATGACCGGGAAAAGGCATATCGAGACAATGACATTAGGATGCGTTTTTCTCAAGCCATTAATCTGAATCGAACACTCATAGATCACTCCCATCACCATAGACACCCGATAAGAGCATCCGTTTTCCCTCATATATAAATAAAAGAAAAAACTACCTAAAAACAGGTGAAAAATGAAAAACAGATAGATATATTGTTTAAGCGGAAATAAAGAAAGCAGGATATTCGGAACATATCCATTTATTGTCTGTGGCATCCCGCCCGCCAGATAGCGGTTCCATTCCGAAAACTCTCCTTTCAAGAGGTGTTGCGTAAATTGTATTTTAGATGAAAAAAACTGGACTAAATCTGTATTTCCAGGTATCTCACCTTTCAAATAATATGGAATATAAATCAGTACCGGGATAATGATAAATATAAGAAATCCCCATCTCTTCGTTTTTTCTTTATCGATCTTCAACATTGTTTAATTCCTTTCTTTCTAATCCCTGCTCTCTTACCAGACCTTTCACTCTCTTAAAAACTGTGTAATATTTTGTACGATCGCAGCTGTATTATACTCCTTTTCAATATATTTCTTTGCAGAATCTCCCACAAACTCTCTTTTCTCCTGTTCTCTCAGATAATACAGGATAGCATTCTTTAGATCATTTTTCATATCCTCTCTGGATACCTTGATCACACATTCATCCGGAATCTCAGAAAACCATCCTCCCTCATTGATAATACATGCTTTCCCCATCTGCAGTATTTTCAGAAGGGCTGCGGAGGTTTCCCCCATCGACGGATATCTCAGATTGAGAATTAGATCCGAATGCAGGATAAGGCTATCAAACTCATCCATATTCACATATCCTGTCTTAAAGATGTAGCGATAATCGATAAATTCATCCACATAATCCCCATCTCCGACCATCACATAACATATCGGCTTATCCAGACTATCCTTGATATCAGAAATCACTTCACACACAATATGATTTAGCTTCGTCTGTCCAATCCCTCCGAATGAGCAAATCAAAAAAGCATCCTCTGGAATAGAATATCTCTCAAGTAATACTTGCTTTTCTATCTCCCTGAACTCCTCTGATACCTGCTGTATCATATTGATCTGCCGCGCACAGACATTATATCTGCTCAACTGATCAAGCGCATATTGGGAATGAACCATTATTTTATTTCCAGACTCCGCCAGTTCTCTATTAAGAGGCAGTTCAGAAACAATTTCCCAATATTTCAGAAGATCTCTCCCTGCTTCTTTCACTGCATATTTCACTTTTAACAGAGCCTCACTTCCTCCGATCTCGTAAATTTTAGAATATACCCTGTCCATCTTTTCATAATACCCATATATCAGGCAGTATATTACAAAATCATGTAGTATCACCATTCCAGGATGCTCAAGACACAGCTCATATATATAGCAATGAAAATCCTGATTATTTCCTATGTTATATACAATATAATCATATGCTTCAAAAGGTACATTATCTTTCCCATAAACAACTACATCAAAATCATGGTACAAATTTTTATTTTCTAGTTTATAATCATCAATCAGCAACGTAATCTCAAATTCATTTTTCAACGCATAAACTAAAATCTCAGAATAATCGGAGATTCCGCTTTTCATGGGCGCAAACGGACTTGCATACAATAATGATGGCTTCTTCATGTTTTGTCTCCTTACTGTAGTAATTTGTCAATCACATAGTCCCAATCCATATGTTTGTCATACAGCGATTTCCTTCCTGATCTTCCCATATCCGCAGCCTTATCCCTGTTTTCATACAGATAGTCCAATTTCTGTGCAATTTTTTTTGCTTCTGCCTCCACGACAAAACCACTTATGCCATCCTCTACAAACTCAAGCGGCCCCCCCGCATCAGGATGCACAATTACCGGTTTCTCTGCAAAAAATGCCTCCAGTGTAATATAACCATAATCTTCATCATATGCACCAAAATAAACCCCCAGGCAGTTGGCATAGTACTCTAACTTTTCCTTTTCTGAAATAAATCCAGCCAGCTTAACCCGTTCCTGTAAATGATTCTTCTTGATCATATTTTCTAGATGATCCATTTCCGTCTCACTGCCAGAACCCGCCAGCACGATCTTCACACCCGTCCTGACATACTTTGCAGCTTCCACCAAAAGCCGCTGCCTTTTAATCGGATTAATCCTGCTTGGATAAAAAACAAAATCCTTATAATCTTCACAATGCAGCTTTTCATAATTAAGCGGGGGATGATATAATGTCACTGAATCGATACCACAGTATTTTTTCAATCGTTTTGATGTATTTTCCGCTATGGTAAAAACATTTTCTGCTTCCGAAATATACTTTTTATCACACTCATAAATAAAATCTCTGACCTTTATCGCATCCGGCGTTATATGCAGATCTCCATATTCCGTCCCCCAGAGATCATATGCCTGACGGTGCTGGTGCATCAGCCATAGTACCTTATGATCATGCTTTACATATATAGCAGGAAATTTCATGGCGATCACCCGGTCGATTTTTTCACCGCCTACTTCAGATAAATCGATCATCCTTCCCATCATCATAGAGTTTAGCAGGGATTCATTGGGGTACCATTTAAACGGAATTGTGACAATGTCTGCCTGATGCCCCCTTTTCAGCAATTCTTCTTTCAGCATCCCGGTAAGTATTTCTGCTCCCCCTGTGACAAATGGAACCTGTACCGTGGCAATCGCAATTTTCATTCCCCTGCTCCTTTCATATATACCATATTACCTTCACTAATTGTTCTTTTTCCCCACTCCGATAAATATTCCGCGTATCCTCGGTTCTCCATTAATACATGGACAGCGGAAGCAAATAATTCTGGTCTCTTCTCAAGAACAAGATGATCATGCTCTATTCTGCCCTGAATCCCATCTTCTTCCCATGTCAAAACCGGAAGGCTGAAAAACTGCGCTTCTCTGACAAGATGATTCGTTTCTTTGGATCCGCCCACATATAACATTATGTCGCTTCCCAAATAATAGGACATGAGATGAACATCCGCAGGATTATCAACAAACTCAATACAGTCACCCAGCTGATATGCTCTTATCTTTTTTTTCAATAAATCCTCATATGCCGCCAGCCCTTCCGTCAGACTGCTAATGATCCTTAACTTGATCTTATCTTCATAATTCAGCCGGAAAATTTTCACAATGTCTAATAAAAAGTAACAGTCCTGTTCTGTTTTTATCCTTCCTCCACAAAGAAGGTTAATTCTCCGGTTTTCGATCAGTTCTTTTAACATCCTTTCATCCGGTCGTTTATTTCTCCATCTCTCTGCTGTGTCCATGATCTTCTTCCCTCTTTACTTTCTAGCGATCACTGCATAATCCTGGCTGCCATATAACAGTTCAGAAACATGCTGCATCGCAATGTCAAATTCATGTTCCCTGCCTTCTTCTTTATCTGAAAGCCTGGGAATCTCATAGGGCATACGGCTGTTTTCTGTGTATAATATCTGCACATCTGAAAAGCCCTGCTTTTGGGCGATATACTGCAGGGTTCTTGGATGAACCGGTCGTTTATGTGACGGATCCATATAAAAAGACTGGGTATAAATCGCCAGTGAAGTAGGATTCGGTGTTTCCATGATCAAATAGCAACCATCTTCCAGCTTTTCAAAAGCTAGTTTACAAAGTTTTATGACTTCCTCCGTACTGATATGTTCAACCACCTGACCGACAAAAATACCATCCACACGATCCTGTTGTTCCAGAAAGCATAGGGCATCTCCGTGTACCACTGGAAGATGAAGCATCTTACAATACTCTGCATACGGTGCATACAGATCCACACCTTTTACACCGATTTCATGCTCCATCAGAAGTTCTATAAACTCACCACGTCCGCACCCCAGATCTACTACATTCTTCCGATTTGCAAAATAAGGCACATAGATTTTCTGGGAATTTTTAACATATCCCCTGCTTCCCCGAAAGTGGTTTTCAAAATCAAAATAATCAATAGATTGATATTCATCCAATGTAACATCAGGAGTAGTGGAAAAATCACTCTCCACATTCCCTGCGTAAACACTCTTCTCAGACACTTTGTGCACATCAGCAAACTCCGCCTTCATGTTGCTCATTTCTACTGACACTATTTGAAGAAGCTCCTGAACTTCTTTAAATTCTGCGCAGAGAATGTTTTCATGTCTGCCCAGCAGCTTATTATGTTCCTGTAGATTTCTTTCCAGAATATCAACCCGGTCCGGCAACTGCCAGATATGATTCTCCTCCAGTCTGTTTTCTATATTACTGATCTCCTTGCTTATATCCACCATGGCATTTTCTATATTTGCCCTGGCATTTTCCATGGTATTTTCCATATTTCCTACTACGTTTTCCAGATTACCCATGGCATTTTCTATATTCTCCATCCTGTTCTCAATGTTTCTCACACGTTTCTCAAGTTCTTGATTCCATCCAATCAATCCAGTTATATTACGGTTCACATGAAGAAAATTATTCATTCCCCGAAATATTCTGCCAATAACCGGGATTCTGAATCCTTTCGTGAAACGTCTGACAAACTCCCTCTGAAATCCCTGCTGATCCTCTGCCCCCCGCCTCTCTCTGTCTTTCTGAAACTTCTTATGCAGTGACTTTCTATACATTTTTTTTAATCCCGTTCTGATAACAGCACGATAAAGCCAGATCTTTTGTAATCGTTCATCTATCTTCCGCAGCCTTTCCATGCGATCTGCAGTAGTATCCGTTTTGTATTCTCCCTCCGCAATACTTAGCTTTTCTGCCTCTTGTTCTATCGCTGAATAAATTGTATATATGTCTACAGAATCATCAAACCATTTTACATCCAGAGACTGTTTTGCCAAAGCTTCGCCCCTTTTTTTCCTAATCCTATCTTCTAAATCCATAGATCTGTCTCCTTAATGAGTACTATCATCAGTAATCTTCCAATCATGTTCAATTCTGGCTATTCCGACATCACTAATATCTGAGAAAACCTCAAATCGATATGCTTCTTTATAATAATCAACTGCTATTCCTATGTCTGCTTCAATCGCCACATCCAACAGATATTCTCCTGCCATCAGGCTCATAGCAGGTACATTTATCTGCACCACACCGTCTTTTGTCAGATTAAACTTATTCTGCTTATCAATGCGGGTATTTGTGCCATAACACTGAATTCCATCACTTCTAAAAATGCCAATACCAAAAACAGCATCTTCCACTTTCCGATTCACTTTATAAGTAATTTGGATGACAACCGCATCTCCAGTCTTAAACACTGACTTCTCTTTGCCCTGTTTATCCAAAAGTACAATCTTTTCTATTCTGGCATACCCATTTCCCCAACGCTTTTTGTTTTCTTCAGGTTTATCATGGTTCTCAACTTGTATTTCCTCAGCATTCTCATTATGTGTCTCTTTTGCTTCTTCGCTTTCCCTATTTTCTTCCCTATTTTCTGCCTCTTTCCAGGCCAGTTCCTGACGTTTTTCACCCATAAAATCCAGATATTCCGGGTGTACATCTCTCGGTCTCCCCTCCCTGCGGATCTTTCCGTCATGAATCCATATCGAACGGTCGCAGATCTGTTCAATCTGTTCCATAGAATGGGATACGATAACAATCGTAGTCCCGGAAGCTTTCACTTCTCGAAGCCTGTTAAAGCATTTTGCCTGAAAATTGAAATCACCCACAGTCAAAATCTCATCTACCAATAAAATATCTGCATCGACATTTATTGCAATCGAAAAGGCAAGTCTCATATACATACCGGATGAATATGTCCGGACTGGATTATCAATAAACTCTTCCAACTCAGAAAAAGCAATGATATCTTCCATTCTTTTATTGATTTCACCACGAGTCAGCCCAAAAATAGAGGCATTAATGTAAATATTTTCCCTGCCGCTCATATCTTCATGAAATCCCGCACCAAGTTCGATCAGACTCGATACCCGCCCTCTCATGACAATGCTCCCGCTGTCCGGATACATAATCTTCGTAAGCAGCTTTAATGTGGTACTTTTCCCGCAGCCGTTATGACCGATAAGTCCCACCGCCTGTCCTTTTTCAACCTCAAAGCTTATATTATTTAAAACATTTCTTTCCTCGTACCGCCTTCTCTGCTTAAAAAGGGCTTTTTCCTTCAGCGTATTTCCTTTATCAATATATATTTTAAAACTTTTGGTCACATTTTTTACTTCAATTGCATTTTCCGGTTTCATTACATTTCCTCCGCAAAGTGTTTTTTCAATTTTCCAAAAACGTACCATCCAACCACTAACAAAATAATACTAAAAACAAATCCGTGTACTAAAGTCCCCATCTCTGGAGCCCTTTTATAATATAAAATATCCCGGTAGGCAACAACGATCGGCGTCATAGGATTTATATTAAATACTGGTCTCATTGTATCCGGCACCATATCTATAGAATACATAACCGGAGTCAAAAACTGCCATGCCATCGTGAGAATCACAAGAACATGTTCCAAATCCCGCAAGTATACAGTCACTGCTGAAACGATCATTGTAATACTCAGTGCCAGAAGATACTCTGCTATGATTATAATAGGAAGATATAAAAGTGCATAGGCGCTAAGCCCTTTACCCGATATACACAACACCGCAAAAACCACGATAAAACTAAAAAGCATATTAATCAGCTGACTGGTGACATGTGCAATCGGCAATACCTCTCTTGGGAAATAAATTTTTTTAACCATTTCTTTTTGTACCATCACGCAACTGGCCCCAGCCGATACTGAGGTACTAAAAAAAAGCCAGGGAATCAATGCCACAAATAGAAAAAGATAATAATCTTTGATCCCCGCACGCATGATCATTGAAAATACTATGGTATATACACCAAGCTGCAATAGCGGATTTAAGAAAGTCCAGGCAAAGCCAAGTGCTGATCCCTTATATCTGCCTCGCAGATCCCTCCGGATCAAACTACTGATCATTGTCCGGTAATCGTATAGTTCTTTAAAAGCATTCATCACTGTTCCCTCAAATTCATTATACTTTCATAGGTTTGGTGCAGCGCTTCCACCGCATTCTGCCATGAATATTTCCCAGCTCTTTCCCATCCTTTTTCTCTCAATTCATTCCTAAGTCCGCCATCATTATAAAGACGCTCTAAAGACTCTGCCATTTCCTCCAGATCATATGGATCTACCTGCAGTGCAGCCTCATCTGTCACCTCTGCCAGGGATGAAGTATTAGAAGTCAACACAGGTGTACCACATGCCATCGCCTCAATTGGCGGCATACCAAAACCCTCATAAAAGGACGGAAAACAAAATGCCAAAGCTCCCCCCATAAGAATGGGTTTCTCTTCCTCGTCCACATATCCAGTAAATATAACTTTGTCTTCCAGTGAAAGCTCTTTGACTGTCTGAAAGATCTGCTCGTACATCCATCCTTTTCCACCAGCAATAACCATTTGAGGAATTTCTGTTTTCTGGTCTTTTACTCTCTCTCGAAAAATTTTATATGCGCGGATCAGACCTGATAAATTTTTTCTCGGCTCCAAAGTCCCCAAATATAAAAAATAGGCTCCACTAATTCCGTATTTTCTTTTAACACAAGCAAGTTTTCCGGCATCTGTTTCACGGCAATATATGTTTGTATCCACACCACAGGGAACGACATACAACTTCTCAGCCGGCACATTATAATATCTCAATATTTCTTTCCTTGTAAACTCAGAATCTGTCACAACCGCATCCGCCCTTTTTAATGAACATCTCAGATTCCTTTTCAACATAAGCATAGTACGCCAGCGTATGGTATCGGGATACTCATGAAATGCCAGATCATGCACTGTCACTACCTTTTTGCCTCTCACACCGAACGGTATGACATAGTTACAAAAATGTGTTATATCCCTCTCTTCACGAAAAAACCAGCGATATGGAAGCGGCAACAAAAGTGTAAACATCCGGTATAATTTACCAGAAAACCAGTTACACTCCTGAATTTTTAATTTTACAGAATAATCGGAAACAATTTTTTGTTTTTCCTGATTACGTCCCTTCGTGAAAATATCAATACCATACTCATCCTGAGGGTACTCCTTCAATAAATGTTTCAGTAATCCATCCTCATAATATGCGACACCTGTTTTGTTTTGATTCAGAAGAGGCTGACCATCTAATGCAATCTTCACCTTTCCAGCTTCCTTTCCACAAATTCCTCATAAAGCTGCAGCACTCGCTTTAACATCTTGTCCATCCGGAACTGCTCATCCATACGCGCTCTCGCCTGTTCTCCCATCTGGCACCGATCTGCTGGATGCTCCGCCAGATACAGCATCGCTTCTGCCAGTTCCGCTGCATTTCCTGGTTCCACCGTCAATCCTGTCTCTCCGTGCAGGCTCACATAGGGCACACCGCTTGGCAGCTTCGTATTGATCACTGGCTTTCCAAATGCCATCGCCTCAATCTGAACCAGTCCAAAGGCTTCACTCCTTTGAAGGGAGGGAAGCACAAACACATCACATTCCTTAAAATATTGTATCAGTTCATCATCGCTCACATCGGCATGGAAGTAAATCTGATCCGTAAGTCTCAGTTCTTCCGTTTGTTTTTTCAGCTCCGGTTCCAAAGGACCGGTTCCCACGATATCCAGCCGAATATGTTTTTTCATCTTTGCTGCCTGAACAAATGCCTCGATCATAGTGCGGCAGCCTTTATAATATACCAGTCGTCCCACAAAGAGATATTTCACAACAGCAAGTCTTTCCTCTGATCTTTCAAGCGGTCCGCCTTCCATGTACCAGCGGTCTGCTTCTTTTTCTATTTTTAAATCTACGCCAAAGGGAATGATTCGGCATTTATCCTGATATGGTTTCAGATATTTTGATCCATCAATATGCCCCTGGGTCGCTGCAATGATACAGTCTGCCCGCCGCAGAAGCCATTCCATCAGAGGGCGGTACAGTTTCATCAGCTTTTTCTGCCGGACGATATCGCTGTGCCACCACAGGATTACTCTTCCTCTATAGCCAGAGAGAAAGCAGGCCAGGTCCCCCAGCGGAAAAGGCATATGGATATGAATGATATCCCTGTCCTTTGCCATTCTGCGGAATTTCCATAAAAACGATACAGACAAAGGAAGAGATGAAAGCATTCCCATACTAGAGGCTCTCGTAACCTCTATTCCGGCGATTTGTTCCACAATGGTCTTTCCTTTTTTACGGCACACCAGCACTTTGGTATCCGTATCTTCGCAAAGTCCCTCCGCCAGTTGCTGGACCACCCGCTCGATCCCCCCAGTAACCGGATAATATAGTTTATTTACCTGAAGCACCCGGATTATATTATTTCTATCCTGCATTTCCTCATTCCCCAGCATTCATGTTTAAAATCACCTTATGAGTATATCACAATTCTGTCAGCTTTGCAAATCTTACACCCCGCAGATGATCTTCCTGATCTGCTGGTATCCCTTCTCATAAAATTCTTTTTCATAGTGAACCATAAAGGCCCCCGAAACACACAGATCATCTGCATGATACTTTTTGGCGTTGTCAATCACATGGCAGTCCATGTGTTCCAGAAAGTAATCCTGCCACTTGTCAAGAAATTTTTTCTTCTTCAATAAGGTTTCCTTTTTATACCCCCGGATCGGTTTCATAGAACGCGTGAAATCAAGAAATCTGGTCTTTACGTCCGCTTTCACAAAGATGATATTCTTTCCATACCGCTCTTGGATAAACTGAATAAATACCCCGAACCGTTTCTTGATCTCCTCATCGCTCAACACCGCGTCGATCGAAGTGATCCGGCACTCTTCCTTGATCTGTTTGTAAAATTTGAGTCCCCGGACCTCACTGTCCGCTGTCAGGATCCCGCCATGATATTCCACCACATCACAGATGAGATCATAAAAATCCAGAAGCAGCCACTGGGACTCTGTCTGTTTCAGCTGTTCAGGCAGGTCTTTATGGAAGGCGCTTTTAATATATCCCACCCGCCAGCTGCTGTTCTCAAAGAGGGTGAGATCCTCAAAATTGCTGTCATCATAGGGGATTGGCTCATCAAAGGCAAATAGAAAACTATTCCGGTAAGCGTATTTGCCGATCTTAAATCTGCCGTCGTCCTCATTCAGTATCTCTCTCGTGATACAGGAACCCCAGAGATCCACCAGCACCGGCTCATAATAATGGTTCATTGCCTTCATAGATGCCTGGAGGGAATTTCCCGTCCTTCTCGCCGCCTTCCGGAGCAGCTCCTTACATTTCGCTTTTTCCGTGACACTTCCGCCCAGATTCAGAACAAGTTTTTTAAGAGCTCCCTGCTTTCCACTGCGGTATAAAAGAAGGGCGTGATAATAATTCCGACAGTGGAACCGGTTGATCCACAATTCCCCTTCGATCACCCCAGTCTTTTCTATCTCTTTTTTCACCAGCTCCATAAATGGATCGATCAGCTTTAAATGATATTGAAAGATCACTTCATAATCCACGACGGGGTCATAAATATCTCCTTCCTCCACAGCCCGAACTGCCTTCAGGCATTCCCGGAAAAGGGCGGAAAACTTGAAATTATAGTTCTGTAAGATCTCATCAATGCTTCCGTATCCCGCAGCCTGTACCGCCACCAGATCGCTCTCATATTCCGCAAGGATTTTTCGGCTCAACTGCAGCACCAGATGATCCAGGAATACGCTGTCATCCATAAAAAGCGCTACATTATTTTTGGCATACAGATTGTCATAATATTTGATAAACCGTCCCAGACGGATAAAATATTCCTGATCCTGGAATACTCTTTGCTCTGGCTGCGTCCGAATGATCATAGAGATCAGTCTTTTAGCATGGTGATAAAAGGGTTTCTCGTAAGAAGACATGGTAAATCCCTTTTTATGGTTGAAATCCACAAAATATTGGGAATAGATATCAATCACATAAGGATTCATCTTTTTCACGAAATAATCCTCCAGCTGCTTGATACGCTTATTATAGGCACGGCGGCTCTTTTTGGACAGCTTTCTCACATGGGTATGGGTCACATACCAGAAAGGGCAGCGGGATTTCACAAGGATAATATGATCGGCATCAAAATATCTGCCCACCAGTTCCAGATACCGGTCCATATAGGGTTTCCAGTCAAATTCCTGATCCCGCATCACATCGATCTCTTCGATCTCCGCCTCGTGCTCCGCATAAAAAGTACTTTGTTTAAATTTGGGGTTTTTTGTAAAAATCTGGTCTTTCCATTTACATAGCGCATGCCCAGCCGTATAGCACATATCCACCACGAGAAAATCAGCCGGATTCTCTTCCAGCTCCACAGTCAGACGTTTTTCCAGATCCATCGTCAGAAGCGGGGATACCGGCTCTTCCGGAGTCACCGTCACTCCTTCCGGATTACCCACCAGGGAGAGAAGGGAAATCCACAAACTGTCTCCAAATACCTGAAAGCGGTCGTTTAATTCCATCTCGTTGATATAAGATGAGCCATTTAATCGTATCGTAACCTTATCCATTGTTTTCCTCATTTCTACACATAGTTTCCACACAAAGCATAATAACTGACACAATTATACCATACATTATTCCCCTACCGCAAGTTTTCTATTAGCATACCTGTATAAATACCACCGCTTGGGACACCATATGAAATACAATAACAAACAGAAAAGAGGGATTTATCATGAATGAGAAAGAACGATTCCGAAGTGCACTTCCCATGGCTGCTCTGGATGAGATACCGGAACCATCTTCCGACGCCAAAGAAATCGTCGGACTTGTAAAGGAACATGGCAGAATCGCCGGCTACCAGCTCTCTGACGGAAAGACTGTCAGCAAAAGTGAAGGAGTAGCTATGGCAAAAGCGGGAGAGATCCAGGGCGTGGGCATCGCCCACCGGGGAGATACAGAATATCTCAAATCTCTTCCTGACGGAAAAGAGGGAAATAACCTTAACAGTCTTCCAGCTGTTGGCAAAGACTCGGATACCCGCATATCATAATATTGATTCTATTATGGCACGGGGTAAGGAACATGAACCATGTCAGAGAAATTGTAAGAGCAGATGCCGTTCACCAGAAAGGAATTCTGGGAAAAGGCAGTTGTATCGCCATACTGGACAGTGGCATCTGCAGCCACCCGGACTTTGAAAACCGTGTCATCGGCTGGTATGACACCGTAAATGGCAGAACCAGACCCTATGACGATAATGGCCACGGAACCCATGTGGCGGGCATTGCCGCCGGCAGCGGACAATCCAGCCGCGGAACCTACTGCGGTATGGCACCGGAAGCAAAGATCGTCTCCGTGAAGATCCTGAACCGGTATGGGGAGGGGATGATCCCCCATATCATCGCCGGCATCCGCTGGGTTATGAGAAACCGTTATCAATATAACATCAATATCATCAATATCTCTGTGGGTACCACCGATGGCAAACAGTTTGACGAAAATTCAGACTTTGTACAGACAGTAAATGAACTCTGGGACGCAGGGCTGGTCGTGGTGGCATCCGCCGGAAACAAGGGACCGGAACCTTATACGATCAGCGCTCCGGGAAACAGCCGTAAGATCATCACGGTGGGATATTACAGCAAACACTCCAATTCCAGTGTGGGTCCTACCTCCCTCTGTATCAAAAAACCGGACGTCGTGACGCCGGGACACCAGGTCAAGAGCTGCAGCAATAAGTATCTCAACGGACAATCTTATGAAAAAAAGAGCGGCACCTCCATGGCGACTCCAGTTGTCAGTGGAAGCATCGCTCTGCTTCTTTCAAAATATCCTGAACTTACTCCAAAGGAAGTAAAACTACGCCTGAAAAGCAGCTGTACCGACCTTCATCTCCCCCACAGCAGCCAGGGCTGGGGGCTTTTAAATACCAAACGGTTTTTGGATATATAACGGTTCCAGCAGGTACAACAGATTCTACTGATCCAGTTTCCAGATATCTTCGTTGTACTGCGCGATGGTGCGGTCGGAAGAGAAAAAGCCTGCCTTAGCAATGTTTACCAGCATCTTCCCGGCCCAGCTCTTCCGATCGTCATAATCGCGGTATGCCAGCTCCTTCGTCCTTACATACTCCTGGAAATCCGGAAAAGTCATAAACCAGTCCTTATTCAAGAGTTCATTGTACAGCCTGGTAAGGCATTTTTTCCTGCCCGTCTTCAACATTTTCTTGCTGACAATAAAATCCACCGCTTCCTTCAGATCAGCATCCTTCTTATAGTAATCCCTGGAACAATAGTCCCCCCGCTCATAACGGGCAATCACGGTATCGCTGTCCTCACCAAATACATAGATGTTATCATCCCCCACCAGCTGATGGATCTCTACATTAGCGCCGTCTTCCGTACCAAGGGTTACCGACCCGTTAAGCATGAATTTCATATTGCCGGTACCGCTGGCCTCTTTGGAAGCCAGGGAGATCTGTTCCGAGATATCACAGGCAGGAATCAATTTTTCTGCCAGAGTGACATTATAGTTCTCAACCATCACAATATTCAGATAGGGTTTCACCTTCTTATCCTTATTTACGATTTTCTGCAGGCAGAGAATAAGATGAATAATGTCCTTGGCAATGGTATAAGCCGGCGCTGCCTTCGCACCAAAGATAAGGGTGATCGGTGTCTTCGGCGTCTTTCCTCTTTTGATCTCCAGGTACTTGTGGATCGCATACAGGGCATTGAGCTGCTGCCGCTTGTATTCATGCAGGCGCTTGATCTGAATATCAAAGATGGAATCCTCATTGATCTTTAACCCCTGGGTCTCCTTGAGATATTTCACCAGCTTATGTTTATTCTTTTTCTTGATGTCCAGGAGCTTCTGGAGCACCTTTTCATCTTCTGCGTAATGAAGCAGCTTTTCTAACTCTTCTGCATCTTTTTTAAAGCCGTCCCCGATGGTCTTTTCCAGAAAAGCTGCCAGCGGCTTATTGCAGTGGAGCAGCCAGCGGCGGAAGGTAATGCCGTTGGTCTTATTATTGAATTTCTCCGGGTATATTTTATAAAAATGATTCAGCTCGTTGTTTTTCAAAATTTCGGTATGAAGGTATGCCACTCCGTTTACACTGTGGCCATAATGAATGTCCATATGCGCCATATGGACCCGCTCCTCATCGTCTATAATGTATACAGATTCATCATCATACTGGTCTTTCACACACAAATCCAGCTCACGGATAATGGGAACCAGCTGGGGCGCCACTCTCTCGATAAAAGACAGAGGCCATTTTTCCAACGCTTCGGATAGAATCGTATGATTGGTATAGGCACAGGTTTGTTTCGTGATCTCAATGGCCTCATCCATATCAATGCCTCTGGCAGTCAGAAGTCTTATCAGTTCCGGGATAACCATGGATGGATGGGTATCGTTGATCTGGATCGCCACATAGTCCGCCAGGTCATGGAGATCACTGCCCCGCTCCACCGCCTCATCCAGGATCAGCTGTGCGCCGCAGCTCACCATAAAATACTGCTGGTAAACCCTCAGCAGACGGCCGGCATCATCGCTGTCGTCAGGATAAAGGAACAGCGTCAGGTTCTTACGGATATCTTCCTTGTCAAAGTCGATGCCTTTCTTTACAATATCTTCTTTCAAGGTATCAATATCAAAGAGATGAAGGGTATTCGTCCGGTTGTTATATCCTGTCACATGAATTTCATATAAAGTGGAATCGACACTGAATTTTCCAAAGGAAACTTTATATTTTTTCTCGCTTCGGTTCAGCCATCCCTGTTCCTCCAGCCAGGGATTGGGCTGCTCCTTCTGCAGATTCTTGTGAAATACCTGCTTAAACAGTCCAAAGTGATAATTCAGCCCAATTCCGTCTCCCGGCAGTCCCAGTGTAGCGATGGAGTCCAAAAAACAGGCAGCCAGTCTTCCCAGTCCGCCATTTCCCAGAGAGGGCTCAGGCTCCAGCTCTTCCAACCGGCTGAGTTTTTTTCCTGCTTTTTTAAGTTCCTCCTTGATCTCATCGTAAATGCCCAGATTGATCAGGTTATTGCTCAGAAGCTTTCCGATCAGAAACTCTGCTGATATATAATACAGTTTCTTTTTTCCAGTATTTTTTTTCTTCGCAGCTGCCATTTCATTCGTCATCTGTAACAGCGCTGTATATAACTCCCGGTCCCCGCAGCCATCGATCTCTTTTCCAAATATTTTCTTCACATACTCATTCAGCATCTCTGCCCGCCTCCTCATTCTTTTCCTCAGAACCTTATTATAGGTGCTGGCGCACCCTATTCAGAATATCATACTATACTTCTGGTGTCAAAAGGTTTTGGTGGGATGAGGTACAGGATGAAAAAGAGCTGCCCAGTTCTTCAGCCCCTTTTCACTCCTACACAACCACTTATGAATTCAATTTCTGAACCCTCATCAATTTTTCTAATACTACTCCCGGCATGGCAACAACACATACACTCTGGATCGATTCAATAAAGATCAGACTGTTTATGATCTTCTGCTGATACAGAAAATTACCTTGAACCACTGCCGGAGTTAATGGCGGGTTTAGTTTCTTGTTTATTGAATTCATGATCCTGGCTGTTTCAACACTATTTTTCCTCTCGGACCACAGTGTTTGAAGTGCGGATGTATTTGTACCGGCGCCATTCTTTGATTTCCACCCGATCCCAAAACAGAAGACACCCTCCTCCTGGGCACCGTTCGCGACTCCTATTTCCCCTGCCCTCTCGATATACCCTGGCACATGGAACTGCAACATAACCGGATAACGGGACGCTGCCTTGGATCCATTCATATATTTCAAAGAATATGACATATCCTGTGCAAACCCCTGATGTCCGTCTCCTATCACTGCATCATAACCCTTTCCGCCGAGCCATAACTCTGCTTCCTCCATACTCATTGACCGATAAAATAAATCCGGCTGATCCGGCACCCCGACGTTCTTACTTATCAACACCGTATGATCTTTTTTCCAAGATTCCGGGTTATATGAAGTACTCTGCACCACATGGGGATAACCCCCCATTATCTGCTTATCCTTTAACCTGCAAAACTGTTCTGTAAAATCCATTTTTCCTGGTCTGTCACTCATCATTAAAATCCTCCTTTTTTTAATTTCTGCACTAATATTTGTACATTCACAGAATACAATATTGTGTAAAGCCTTCTATCCCTTTACGGCGCCAATTCTGGCTGTTTCAGGACTTTCACAGCAAAAAAAGATATTTACCCGGTGAAAATTAATTTCCAGGTAAATATCCCTTTTTTAATTATAAAAAATAAAATTACCCCTTGACAACCTCTACAAAATATTGTATTACGTTAAGTCCCAAAAGGCGTGCCAGCCTTCCTTTTAATATTAATGCGTTATTCACAAGAAATAATAGGGAACTTGCCATACAGTTCATTTGCATTCCATTCGTCAATGGAAAGAACATCCAATTTTTCAATCAGCCTTCTACCTTCCCCAACATTTGCCTGAAGGAGAAATGGCAATTTTGATTTCATTTTGTTTCGTATCATCTTTCTGGAGACAGAATCTCCATTCGGATATTCCAGTATGTATACATACTCATTAGGCTTTGTTTTTCCTTGCAAAGTTAAATAATGCAGTGAATCATAAAATTTTTTTACTACTTTATTAATTACTTTTTCTTCTTTCGGTTTAAATGCTTCTGGATTGTGAGCCTCAACAACATTTGCATTCTTATACTCGACAAGAACTATTTTCCCATCAGTTTCTAAAACCCAGTCAACATCACTTAAAGAGCATTTTGCTGCCTGATACTGTTCATGCAATTTATCAGTTGCCCACAAAGCATTTGAACAGTCAATCATAAAATTTCCATTTTCTTCTGTGAAAATTTTCTCCATCGCACTATTCCCCCATATCATATATTTCATCTAATAATCTGTCAAACGATTCTATAATAAGATTATTTTTCAGCTCACCAAATTTTGCTGCTGATGAATATTCAACTATATCCCCGTCACGCCTAAACGAATGAAACATAAGAGAGATGTCCTCTGTTTTTCTTGTTTCAAAGTACTTTGCAATCATATAATCATGTGTGGATATAAAAATCTGTACACCACTTCTCTGTAATTCGCATAGCAATTCTACAATTATAGAAAGATATGCCGGATTAATATTTGACTCCGGTTCATCCCAAAACAAAACAGAACCTTTCTCCAGCGTCCCATTTTTTACAAGCTGCCATAACAGAGCCATTTTACGAATCCCTTCAGCAACAAGATTAAACTCTTGTTTTGAATTTCCCTTTTTCAAGTAAAATTCATCCTTCTTGCTATTATAGAAAACCGTACCATCAATAATTTTTTCAATCGCTTTCAGACGATTTTCACGTTCCGCATTATTACGTCCTACAGAAATGTCAACTTTAGCAGAATTAATAATATCAATATAGGTATCATCAAAACGAACATTATCCTTTTCGACCGCAGCTGTCAGATTAAAACTATTTGATAAAATCTCCTTAGCCGGGATAAAAATACTGCTAATCATACTAAATTCCTTCTCCCATGTCGTTTCCCCTTTTACCGCTGCTTCCCACTTTTTTGTCTTATTATTGAAATCTACCGTTAAATTCTTAGTAGGAGCGTTTTCATCCATTTTAGCCGAAATTCTTACTTTCGCATTGTGATTTCCACGATCTCTTGTGATAAGTCTTGAAATTTTAAAATCATCTGGCAGCATTGTACGTACTATTTTATTCGAAAATGACACTTTCGGATTAGATGCCTGACAGGCTGAATATAACAGTTTCAGTATATGTGTCTTTCCTGTACCATTCTCCCCAATAAAAACATTGATCCCTTTGTCAAAATGTATCTCCGTATCTTTAAATACAGTGAAGTTCTCCATTTTAATCTGTATAATATACAACACCAACACCTCCAGTCCAATACATATGGTTCATTGTAACATAATTCAAAGAATATGAGAAGTAATAATTCTCATTTTCCATAAGCAGTGTTCAAATGGATTCAAAAAAATACTGCCCCTCAATTTAGCAACATTGCCAGGCACTATTGGACACCAATCCACATACACTAAAATTAACGTAGATTTCTGAGGTGGCAGCATTGCAGTCATTTCCCAAACCCCTTTCTGCCAAAGAGGAACTGGAATACATACGACGGTACGAAGACGGGGACATGGAAGCCCGGAAAATATTGATTGAGCGAAATTTACGGTTAGTCGCATATCTTGTCAAAAAATACAACAACAGCGAGCACAGCCAGGAAGACTTGATTTCTATCGGTACCATCGGGCTGATCAAAGCCATCGACAGCTATAAACAGGGAAAAGGCGTCCGGCTCGCCACGTATGCATCGAGATGTATCGACAATGAACTTCTGATGACCTTCCGCAGCACAAAAAAGCAGGCCAAGGAAGTATATCTTTATGAGCCGATCAATAACGATGATGGGGAAGGCAACAGCATCAGCCTTTT
>JAAVZE010000015.1 GCA_022791495.1 Eubacterium sp. | reverse complement strand
AGCGATCAGCTCCTTCATTTTTTCAATATCACTCATTATAAAATTTCTGTCCTTTCAATGATTGTTCCAATACCTGTAACTCTTCTTCTGTCAAATAACGCCACTTTCCCTCTGGAAGAATATTTAGATAAATATTCATAATACGAATCCGTTTCAAACTGACCACACGATATCCAAAATATTCACACATCCTACGTATCTGTCGGTTCAATCCCTGAGTAAGAATGATCCGAAAGGTCCGCTCATCGATCTTCTTCACCTGGCACGGCCTGGTCACCGTATCCAGAATCGGTACACCCTGTTGCATCGCCTCTAACACTTTCCCCTTGACCGGACGATCTACCTTGACAATATACTCCTTCTCATGCCCATTCTTACCTCGTAAGATTCGATCGGTCAATTCCCCATCATTCGTAAGAAGAATCAATCCTGTAGAGTCTTTATCCAGTCTTCCCACGGGATAAATCCGCTCCTTGAATCCGATATAGTCAATAATATTGTTCCTGTCCTTTTTGCTACTGGTACAGACAACGCCTGCCGGTTTGTGAAAAGCGATCACAACCCGGTCTGTATTCTTAACAACTGGTTCGCCGTCCACACAGACACACTGTCCTGTCATCACTTTATCACCAAGACCAGCTGGGATACCGTCAACGCTCACTCTTCCCAGTTCTAACAGATGGTCTGCCTCCCGTCTGGAACAATAACCGCAGGTACTCAGATATTTATTCAGCCTAATTTGTTCCTCCAAATCAAAAACTCCTTATTCCTAAAAGAGCCTGCCGGTACTCCTGCCTGGTAAATTACCAGACCGCCCCGTGTCAGGCTCTTATCTTAACTCGGCAACATTAAAAACCTTTTCAAACTGGTGCCATCAAACTTGTATATCTTGGTCTCTTGTATCTTAGCTCAACTTTACGCAGCATAATTCAGATTTCAAACTGGTGCCATCAAATTTGTATCTCTTGGTCTCTTGTATCTACTGTGCTGGTGCCGCATTCGGATCCGCTGCCGGCGGATTTGCTGCATTCGGATCTGGTGCTGGCTGACCCGCTGCATTCGGATCCGCTGTCGGCTGACTTGCTGCATTCGGGTCCGGTGCCGGCGGATTTGCCGCATTGGGATCTGGCGTCGGCGGATTTGCCGCATTGGGATCTGGCGTCGGCTGATTCGCTGCATTCGGATCCGGTGCCGGCGGATTTGCCGCATTGGGATCTGGCGTCGGCTGATTCGCTGCATTCGGATCCGGTGCCGGCGGATTTGCCGCATTGGGATCTGGCGTCGGCTGATTCGCTGCATTCGGATCCGCTGTAGGTTGTTCATTCTTATTGGCAGAAGCTGCAATCTCCTGATCCATCTTCTGATAAAGCTGTTTGAATGCCTCGTCTGCAGTGATCGCCTCCTGCAGCTTATTGGCAACTTCCTCTTGAAGATCTACCACATGTGAATTCTTATCTGCCGCCAGAATAAATTCTTCCTCGTGTTCCTCCAGTGCGCTCAGATAAATCAGATTCTTACCATCCGAACCAACCGTTACATACACACCGCTTAGACAGGGAGCCAATGTCTCAATATTTTTTAGTTTCATATCATAGCGGATATAGACACGCAATGCCCCATTTTCCTCATTTTTCAGCGAATAACATACAATATTCCGATAATCTTCCACATATTCTGCCTGAGTGATGAGCTTTTCCTGATCAATCTGGTTAATATCGCTGACCAGGGGCTCCATCATCTCCATATTAACATCCCGTTTCGCCTGAAAATAACTGTTGATCAAATTTATAATATTTTCATCCGTACATTTTGGCAAAGCAGCATCCTGAATCGGATTTGAACTTTCTCCCCCTGTTGGGATCAATGTCAGAATTAAAAAACTAAGGAGCAGTGCACCGATAGAAATAACAATAATCAGTTTTTTGTATTTTAATTTCATAGAATCAACCTTCTTATCCTTTTATTGTAAGTTGCAAAGATATCGTGCCAAACAAATTATATCAATTTATCGTGAATTTGTCCATCACTTTAACGAGTTTTTTATCTCGATAAGCTCTTCTGTCTCAAAAGAATAGTCTGAATTACAAAAGTGACAATTCATCTCAACGGGTGTTCCTTCCTCAATCAGCGATTCTAGTTCCTTTTTTCCTATAGCCGCAAGAGCCTTCCTTACCCTCTCTTTTGAACAACCACAATGAAACCGGACTGGAATCTTCTCTGTTATCTCCAGATCGAAACCTTCCAGAATATATTCCAGCATGGATTCCGGGGTATATCCCTTTGTGTACATTGTAGTCACCGACTCAATGTTTTTGAGACGTTCTTCCAGTATGGTGATCACTTCTTCCGAAGAATCCGGCATAAGCTGTATCATATATCCGCCGCTTTCCCGGACAGTATTGTCTTTGTTCATCAAAACTCCCAGTGCTACGGAAGAAGGTGTCTGTTCTGAAACAGCATAATAATAGGTGAGATCCTCTGCAATCTCTCCAGATACAAGATTTATACTTCCACTATAAGGTTCTTTTAACCCCATATCCCGGATCACCGTCAGGACTCCCAGATCCACCGCCCGTCCCACATCCAGTTTTCCGGCACTGCTAGCTGGAAGTGAAACCTGGGGAACCAGAGGAAATCCTTTGACATTTCCTCTGGCATCTGCGGTAACAGTAATTCCCTTTACAGGCCCGGAGCAATCGATCTTTACAGTCAGCAGATCTTTTTTCCCCTTCATCATCGCCCCCATCATCGCCCCTCCAGACAGCAGCCTGCCCAGTGCGGCTGTAATCACAGGACTGGTATTGTGTCGACGTCTGGCCTCTTCCACAAGTTCCCTGGAAGTGATGGCAAAACACCGGATCTGTTCTTCTGCCGCAACCGCCCGTATCATATAATCACTCATAATTTTCCTCCTTGATAAAAAAACTTAAAAACTTCTTTACTTTTCAACGAATGTCGTATATAATAAGAGAGATGCATCAGTGGCTCAATGGATAGAGTAGCGGCTTCCGAAGCCGTTGGTTGGGGGTTCGAGTCCCTCCTGGTGCATTTTTTTTATGCCCCGGATCACTCAAATTTCTTTTCTTCTCTGCGATAGATATATACCCGGTCTGAGAGCACTTCATCCTCATCTACATATCTTTGATTGATGTTATTCACCATAGAAGAAAAGGTTTTGTGAAGATCCTCATCCCCGCTGGGAACAACGATCATTTCGTGAATACTGCTGGGAAGCAGGTATAGATCCGAATCATGTTCATTGGCAATCTGTTCAATCACACCATCATAGAGTACTGCCGATGCGCCATTTATACCAAGTTCATTCGAGACTACTATCATATCTATTTTTTCTTCATTTGTCAAATCTTCCTCCTGCTCCAACTCAATCTCCCCGGCATGCATAAAGCGCTCCATGAGCCGGTTTAGTTCACATACCTTTGCCGGAAGCAGTTCTGGTGTATTTTTTTTCGCCATCTTAAACAACTGCTCCACCGAGACACCCCACCTCTGTTGTAGTTCTCTGGTAATCTTTAATGACTGCATACATGAATCATCAATGGACACCACCAGATGAAAAGTGATCGCCATATCCAGAAACGGAATATAAGGCATATCTTTCAGTAAAAATAGATTTCTTTCTTTGGAGACCAGACGATATATGATCTTGTCCCGACAACTGGCATAATCTACACTCAGTCCGTTGATGTGCTGCATCCCCTTAATGCTTTTTTCATAGCGGTCGATCACTTCTCTTATCACATCCCGTACGGTTACTTCCTGATTTTTGTAACTTTCATACAAATCTTCGATATAAATCGTCGGTGCTACACTTTCTGTCTTTTTCTGAAACATAATACCGGTATACTCTGTAGAATTATTTTTCATGGTAACTGTATCCGATATTTCATATTGATCCCCTAGTTGTCCCTGTGCTCCCACGGCTATCAACGCCGCAAAATCTTTTAACTCCATTCTATCATCCTTTCGCTTATCATTATAGAGATTCTTCGATGATAAAAGCACCTCCTTTTTTCACTTTTTGTGTCTGGAAAAAAACTTGAATTTTAGATTTTCAGAAATAGGTGAAATGAAGAATTTCTTATGAATCAATTCTAACAGAATATTTTCTTCTCTGCAACGATCATATCAGGGAGTTTCCTATCACAACCGGGAGTTTTCGTTTGTTTTCATACATTTTGGCAAAGAAAAAAACTGCTGCACTAGTAGTTTTTTGATCCCTTTACTACTTTTGCAACAGTTTCATTTGTTCTATAACACTACTCCTTTCGTTTATCCTGAGAATGAAGTATGCTGGCGCCGGTATGTATCATTATCTTTCTGTCTTAATTCACTTTCAATCTGCGCCAGTTTTTTTTCCAATTCTTTAACTTTCTGTTCGTCCCCGGTCACAGATCTTATCTGCTGTTCTAACTGCTGTTGTTTTTCTTTCAGTTTTTTGATTTCCCTATCTACCTTATCCGTATTCCCAACACACTTTTCCTCGGATTTCTTAGGATCATCAAAAACAATCTTCCGACTGCCATCTTCATTCTGTCCCAGCTGATACAGCCCACTTGGTTTCACACCCGATCTTCCGCTGCTGGTATATTCATCACGTGGAACAGGTATTTCATCCGATGCAATTGCCTTCTGCACCGTATCTGATTTCTCTGTCCGTTCCGCCCGCTTAAGGGACTGTTCTGTTTTCAGCTGCTCTGCATAATTGCTTCTAAAAGCGCTGTAGTTTCCATTAATCTTCATTGACATAAGCCTGCCTCCTTGAATTTATATGATAGGGCATATTCGCATAAAAATTCTGCCCTTCCCTATTTTCTTCGGCTGCCTGCTGTGTCAAATGAATCGAATTGCTGTGAGCTGCTGTCTGAATGCTGTGGGATGATCAACAGTACGCTGAGAAAAAATACAGATCCCTCTGTCTTTATGCTCATGGCACCTTGATACTTTTCAGCCACCGATTTTATATTGGACAGCCCCGTCCCCCTTCTAAGCTGATTCTCTCCTTGAAAGCTGTTCTCAACCTCCAGTAAGATAAAATCTCCCTGTATGCGTCCCGTCACCCGGATATATCTCTCTTTTTCATGATCCATATGCTGACAGGCATGAATAGCATTGTCCAAAGCATTTGACAAAATCACGCAAAAGTCCATGTCACGCACAAAACAAGGATAAGGAAGAATCAAGGCACAATGGACATCAATTCCTAAACTGCCCGCTATTCCCAGTTTATTCCCGACCAGCATGTCCACCACCGGATTATTCGTGCTGCATGGAAATGACAATTCTACTGTCATGCTCTCCATATCTCCAATATAATTTAGCGCCTGTTCCGATTTTCCCTTCCGCAATAGTTCCTTTACCACAGATATATGGTTCTTTATATCATGACGGAAGGACTTTGTTTTCTCATACCGCGCCTTTACTTCCTCTACATACTGGTTCAGGGATTGTTCCTGCTGTTCCAACAAAAATAATTCTGTATTTAGATAAAAATTTTCCAACAATTTTTTATAAGCGAACATAATACAGAACAGGCTTACCATTCCCAGGAACTGTATAATAAGCAGTTGTACATGGTTTTTATACCATGTGGCTCCATTTTCATCTGCGATATTCAAGTTTCCATAGATTACAGAACTAATATACTGTTCCATGAAAAATATCATAACGATAGGCGTTAAAATTGTAAACATATATTTCTTTTTAATTGAATCATAAAAGGAAAAATATTGCAATACCAGCCAATAGCAAAAAACTGCCAGGATGCAGGATGACACATTCCCTAATACCATCAATACAATACCAGACAACTTATGATCAAAAGATCGCATCCAGGAGTATAAAATAGTCAAAAGTGAATTTATCATTCCGTAACTTAACTGCATGATTTCAGCAGTCAGTGCCGCATATAATATAACGGTCTCCCGGTCCCCATGGTATATAAAAACCCCGCCAATGATCAGCAGCAGAACATATACCCCAAACTCAACGATACTGCCAGCCGGAATCACACGAATTATAACAGATCCGATAGCTGCAAATAGAAAAAAATACAGACATTTTACTTTCTTTTTCATAAATCGGGAAAGGAAATAAAAACCCATAAGGATTTGAACGCTTCCCATAATATATATATTAAAAAAATCCATATAATCTGACATCACGCACCTCCTGCCAGCAAAATTTTTTTATTGGTTTCATTCATTACATCAGTGATTTCCTTCGCACTTCATATACTGCAGAATCACATTGGAAAACTCCTTGCTCCGCAGACGTGACACGGGTATCTCTCTGCCATTTTCCATGTATGCCGTTCCATTTTTATAACTCTTCAAATACTTCAGATGAATCAGGTAACTCCTATGACAGCGAAAAAAACCATCGTTCAGCTTTTTTTCTAGATTTTCAATCCGGTCATAATAATCGACCACCTCCGAGGACACCAAATGCAGATAGATCTTTCTATCGATGATCTCACAAAAAATAATATCCCCGATAGGAATAATACGGCTCTCATATCCCTTTTGAATAAGTAAATTCTCTCTGGCATTTCTCATGGAACCCAAAAGACGTTCCATCAATTTTTGAAAATGTTGTTCTTCGATGGGCTTTACCAGATAATCATAGGGCTGTACCTCAAAGGACTGAAATACCATTTCCTTCAGAACCGTTATAAAGATCAGGAATCCTTTAAACTTACGACGGCGCAGCTTCCTTGCTGTCTCCATACCGTCTATCCCCTTCATCTGAATATCCAAAAACAAAATATCTATTTTTTTGTTAAATTTTAATAACTCCTCTCCACTTGAAAACTGCAAAATTATTATCTCTATATTTTGGGGATGGAAAAACCTGGAAACCATTGCCCGGATTCTATCTGACATATACCGTTCATCATCACAGATCCCAATACGAATCACATGATCACCTCCTGGAACATAATATTCTATCACTTTTTTTCCACCCAGGCAACTGTCTAGCCCTGAAATGCCGTTTCATAGATGTAAAATGTGCTATTTGAACAGGCTTTGTAGTTCAAATCTGCACCACATAGTGAAAAAAATCCCCACAGAAAGTTTTCTCTCTGTGAGGATTCTGGATGTATTTTATGATGTTTAAACCACGAGCGTCACGCTTCGCGGGACCGCTCGGGTTCGCAGGTGCGCTCAAATACCTTGCGAGCAGGCCCGCAGGTATTCTCACTTTACCTTCGCGTAAATTAAACAATTCCCTGGGCGGTCATTGCTTCTGCCACTTTTTCAAAACCAGCAATGTTTGCTCCTGCCACATAGTTTTTCTCAAAGCCATATTTCTTGGACGCATCATCACAGGCATGGAATATGTTTACCATAATATCTTTTAATTTGCTGTCAACCTCTTCAAATGTCCAGCTCAGTCTCTCGCTGTTCTGGGACATCTCCAAAGCGGATGTAGCCACACCGCCAGCATTAGAAGCCTTACCAGGAGCAAATAACACACCATTTGCCTGCAGGTATTCTGTTGCCTCGATGGAGGTAGGCATATTCGCACCCTCTGCCACAGCCAGTACGCCGTTAGCTACCAGTGCTTTGGCATCATCGATCAGAAGCTCATTCTGTGTTGCACAAGGAAGAGCAATATCAACCTTTACAGACCATACGCCTTTTCCCTCATGATACTGAGCAGAAGATCTCTT
>JAAVZE010000191.1 GCA_022791495.1 Eubacterium sp. | reverse complement strand
CGGCGCCCACAAGCATCCACTGCTTTCCTATCATGTCAAATACATTTCCTGTCATAGTTTTCCTCCAAAATTAAAAATTTTTATCTATAATATATATGTTCTCTTGTGAAATTTCAATAGCAAAATGTGAGGAAAATTTATAAGCTGCCTTTTTCTAATTTTTTTCTGTATATCTGATAATAGCAGTTCCATTCAAAATCATCCTTCGGTGTATAATTTTTTGGAAAAAAGGCTTTCAGCTTTTCCTTTGTTTCATTTTTCTGAAGTTCTTTTCTAAGTTCAATCTGGATTCCATTTAAATGAAAAAATTTTCCAATTTCTTCAATTCCTTTTTGAATCTTTCCAACTTCTACATGATAATCAACATTATATCTTGTATCTGCTTCCCATCTGGTAATTGTATCTGCTTTTTCTTCTATCCATTCTGTTAAAATAATTTTTGAACCATTATCTTTGGACATTCTTAACAATTTATCTATATCATGAGTATTAGGTACAGTGACACCTTGACATTCCAAAAATGCCTTTAATATCTTTTCTACTGATTGTTGAAGATGATATGCCACCGCATTTATAAATGCCTCATCATTTCTTGGAATCTGAAATATACTTACTGCAAGCTCATAATCTGTATAAGCAGATTTAAAAAAACGAATGTCACACATATTCTGCCTCCCTGTCAAAAATAACGATACCCTTCTGCTCTATCTCTTTTCTCAAACGTTCCCCTATCGCATCCATATAAACAATATCTCTTTCATGCATATTCTCATCAGGATAATCTCGGAATCCTTTTTCTATATTATAGCGCTCAATACAAATATCAAGGTCACTATAACTGTTACAGCGAAACTCTACGCTGCTGCCAAATATAATGGCTGCCTTTATATTTCTGTCCTTTTCAAAACATTCAATATATTTTCCCACCAATTCCTGCTTTAACGGATGTATATATTGTGCATTTTTATAATTGATTCCTGTCTTTACTTCAAAAATAAAATGTAAATCATAATTATTAAACCGTTTCATAAACTGCTCCATTTATAGTCTGTTT
>JAAVZE010000088.1 GCA_022791495.1 Eubacterium sp. | reverse complement strand
GGTCTGATTCCTCATAGCAGGTCATCATATTGCGGATCAGTCTGCGGACCGTATCCTCATCGTGCTCTACGGCAGCAGCGATCCGCTCCACCTCAACAGCCTCTCCCATCGTAAATAATATCGCCTCTATGACCGCTTCTAATTCTTTTATATTCAAGCCTGTGTCCTCTCTTTCTCCGTCGGATTATATGTAATCAGAATATCATCAAATATCTTTTCCTGGACGATGGATAGTTTTCCCATTTTCATCATCTCCAGAATCCCCAAAAATGTCACGATCACATAGGTTTTTCCTGTGCCATTTTCCAGAATCCTGCGAAAACTAAAGGTCCCGTTCTTTCTGGCATAATCCTCCAGAAATACAATGTGTTCCTCCAGACTGATCTCCTCTTTCTCAATCTCTCCGAATTTGCTTCGGATGGGGTCGATTTTGTCCACCTGTTTTTTCATTACGGAATTAAAGATTCCCTGTAATTTTGCCAGTGTCACGTCACTCAGCAGTTCTTCGATGGGCACCTCCTCTTTGAAATCCCGGATCTCCTCCGGAATCGATGGTTCTTTAAAGAGCATACGCCCGGCATCTAACTGACGGTCCTTCAACTCAAAGGAAGCGTATTTGTACATTTTATATTCCAGAATCCGCTCCACCAGTTCCTGACGGGGATCCTCGTACTCTTCCACCTCTTCTTCCTCCGGCGGAAGAAGCATCTTAGATTTGATTCGCACAAGGGTAGCTGCCATCACGAGAAACTCACTCATGACATCCATATCCTTCGTATTCATCTGGCGGACATAGTCCAGATACTGTTCCGTGATAAGGACGATAGGAATGTCATAGATATCTACTTTGTTTTTCTCGATCAGATGAAGAAGGAGATCGAGGGGTCCCTCAAAAACCTCAAGTTTCACAGGTATTCCCACATTCTGCACGTCCTTTCCCGTTTTTATTCTGACACCGCCCATTACGTTAAAATGACATTTTATCACCTTTTAACCCTGGCATCATCTTACCATTATATTATATTTATCCGCTTCTATCAAGATAGATTTATAACAGAAATCTCCGGATTATTAAAAAAACGCAGACGGATATGATGGGTCCCCAGTCCTCTGGTGAGTACCATCCGGCTCTTTCCCCTCTGGAACAGCCCGGCATCGTAGGCGGGAAACAGCTGCAGTGACGGAGAGATCACTCCGCCCAACAGTGGGAGCCTCGCAATACCTCCATGCACGTGGCCTGATAACACCAGATCAGCCCCCCACTCCTGATATGCCTTGAAATATTCCGGGTTGTGCGCCAGAAGAAGATTGAAAGACTCCCTTCCGGCACGCCCCAGATACTGTTCCATTCTACCATTGTCAAACTCTGTCTTCTGCCAGAATTTATGATACAGCTCTTCTTCCAGGTTTAGGCCATAGACACAGATCCGCCTGTTGCGGATCACCAGATCATGATGGGCATTGTCCAACCAGACCACCCCTGTTTTTTTTAATTCTACTTTAAAATGTTCATAGCACTCCATCCGTATCTCATGATTGCCTGGGGCGTAATACACCGGACATATCTCCAGAAGTTCTTTACATAAAGCAAGGCAAGAGCCTGTCCCCTTGCCATTTTTAACCGTCATATCTCCCGCCATACAGATGATATCAGGAGATTGTTTCTGAATCTTCTGAATCAGCCGCCTGTTGCCGGAACCAAAAGAGCTGCCGTGAAGATCCGCCAGCAACACTATTTTTATTGGTTCCCCATCCCCCCACACGGAAAGGGGATAATGTTCCACGGCGAGCATGCCGTTGGACAGATAACCATAAACCAGCAGAAGAATAATAAGAACTGCTGCTGTGATCAAAAATAACTCTGCCATATTAGAAATCCTGCCTTATTCTGTCATCATCGTTCCGGCAGGGCTTCCTTCAGACATAGCCAAAACGGACTATAATTCTTCCTCGTCCTGTTCCGCAAAGGCAATGTTTGTTCCATGGTCTGCCACCCTCTCCAGATTGCTGATCAGATCGGAGAAGATCATGGCCGCATGGGGCTCACACTTATTGTTCGCCAGCCGGTTGACATGTTTTTTCTGTAACTTCTTTTCCATTTTATCAATTTCATTCTCAATTTGCAAGATATCATTCGTGTGGGTATCATCCCCTGAGACAAACATCTGAACCGAATACTGCAGAAGCTGAATCACCTTTTCAAACATTTCCCGCAGTTCATTTTGCGCCTTTTTACTGAATTTGAGATCCGCAGACAGCGCCGTTTTGGCATAATCTGCAATATTCTCAGCGTGATCACCGATACGCTCAATATCATTTACCACATGGAACATGGCACCCAGCTGTTTGCGGTCCTGGATCGGCAGGGACAACTGGTTCACTTTGACAAGATAGTTGGTGATCTCTGTATTCAGATAATCAATTACTTCTTCTTTTTTATACACTTCATCCAATTCTTTTTCTTTTTTATTCAGCAGACACTCCATCGAACGTCTAAGGTTTTTAATCGCCATATTTGCCATACGGTCCAGTTCACTAACCGCCTGTGGAATCGCTGTGGTCTGGTTGAAGATGGCATGTTTTCCGATAAACTTAAGTTCCATTCCGTGAATCTCTTCATCCTCACCAGGTATAAGCAGATATGTAAGACGTACCAGAAACCTGCTGAAGGGAAACAATACGATCACCTGGAAGATCTTTATAATGGTATTGATATTTGCCACATCTCTTCCTGCACGGATCGCCGCATCCGCTGTGCCCGCTGTCAGTCCGTGAATGGCACCCATAATTCCGTCTCCCCATATTCCCAAAAGGATCATCACGATAACCAGGCCGATGATATTAAATGAAACATGAACCATCGCAGCACGTTTGGCATTCTTTGTTCCGCTCAGGCTGGCCAGCACCGCAGAACCACATGCCCCGATATTACATCCCATGATTACATAATAGCATATATTCAGATCCATCAAACCGGTGGACGCCAGCACGATAAGGATGCCCACCGACGCCGAAGCACTCTGGAGTACTGAGGTCGCCACAAAACCGATCAGCACCGCAAGAAATGGATTCCGAAGGCTGCCAAAGAGATTTTTTACCGCCTCCACCTGATTGAGCTGATCCACAGAGGCAGATAGTGTAGTCATTCCAAAGAACAACACGCCAAATCCCAGCAGCACCTCTCCGACTCTCTTTACCATCGGTTTCTTGATAAACATGACCATGACCACTCCGACGATGATAAAAAAAGGTGCAATCGCATCCAGCTTAAAAGATACCAGCTGTCCTGTCACCGTCGTACCGATATTGGCGCCCATGATCACTCCCACTGACTGGGCGAGCGTCATCAGACCACTGTTTACAAAACTCACCACCAGTACCGTTGTAGCATTAGAAGATTGAATAACTCCCGTAAATACGATTCCCAGTATAAGACCCATAAAAGGATTTGTCGTAAGCCGCTCCAGAATCGTACGCATCTTCTGTCCCGCTACCTTTTGAAGGCCATCGCTCATAAGCTGCATACCATATAAAAACAAACCCACTCCCGCCATGATCTGTAATGCTAACTCCATGATTACTCCTCTTTTCTCCCGTAAATTATTTCACTCCATCTCTCGTATGGCCACAATTTATACTTTAAACTATTTCTTTACATTATACAAGAACATTCTTCATTATTCTGCTATATTTTACAAAGGATTTACTTGATTTTACATACATTTTACATTCAGGGACAGCTGTCAAAAAACCTCCTTACACAAAATTTGAAGTCCTTCTTTTAGTTTCTCCTTCGTCTGCCCGGCAAAACCGATCAGAAAGGAAGGCATATAGTCTTCTGGCAGTTCTTTATAATAGAAAGACAGAGGGCGCAGACGAATCCCGTGTTTCTGTGCCGCCTTCATCACCTTTTCCTCATTCCGCTGCCGAAGACTCCTGGCGATCACATAAAGTCCGGCGTAATCTCCTGTCACCTCGATGCGGTCCTGGCAGCTTCGCAATACGCCCAGTACCGTATCATGTTTTTCTTTATACCGTTTGCGCATCCGGTTCAGATGTTTCTCAAAATATCCTCCATGGATAAATTCTGCCATCATCGCCTGATCCAGCCGCGATACTGGACAGTTATAGTGCCCACAGCACTCCCCAAACCGCTCCATAAGCCGGTCTGGCAGAACCATATATCCCATCCGGAGCGCCGGTGCAATGGCTTTGGAAAAAGTACCGATATAAATGACTTTTCCCCCGGTGTCGATGCTTTGCAGCGCCGGGATCGGTCTTCCCTTGTAGCGGTATTCACTGTCATGATCGTCTTCAATAATGTACCTGCCCTCTTCTTCCTTCGCCCACTGAAGAAGCTGCTGTCTTTTGGCGATAGACATAACCGTTCCCAGAGGAAACTGGTGGGAGGGCGTCACATAACAGAGCCTGGCTCCCGAAGCTTCCAACCCCTCGATACCGATCCCTCCGCCTTCCAAATCAATATCACAGATATCAAAACCATGGGAGGCCAGAATCTTTTTTGCCCTCACATAACCCGGCTCCTCAAAAGCGATGTTCTTTTCATTCCGGAACATCACCGATAATAGCTGAAGAAGGTATCCAATCCCTGCCCCGATGACCACATTGGCAGCATGGCACAATACCCCTCTGGAACCATGAAGATAATCCGCCACCGCCCGCCGCAGTTCCCAGTCTCCCCGGTAATCTCCCGCCAGGAAAAGACTGTGGTCTTTTAATGCCTTCCTTCCAATAGACTGCCAGACAGAATAGGGAAAACTTTCCACATCCACCGCATCGGGATCAAAATCATACCGGTAGTTCTCCAGCCCTTTTTCCTCTCCCTCTTCCCTGTGTTCTGCCGGATGGATCTGTTGGGTATGGGTGATGCGGTTTACAAAATATCCCCGTTTTGGCATGGAATATACATATCCTTCTGCCACCAGCTGTTCATAGGCGGTATCCACCGGATTTCTGCTGACAGAAAGATAGCCCGCCAGCTCTCTGGCAGAGGGCAGTTTTTCCCCACAGGAAAGTCTTCCTGATAAAATTTCTTCTTTTACATAAGAATAAATCTGATGATACATCGGCTCATCAGATTTATTGTCTAAAGAAAAGGTAAGCATTTTTCTTATCCTCCTCCAACTGTATTTTTAACGTATCCAGCCCGGAAAACCGCCGTTCTCCCCGCAAAAATGCGTACAGCTCCACGCAGATCATCTCCCCGTAGATCTCCCGGTCAAAGTCCATAATATATGTTTCTGCACCTGCCCGGTTTTCTCCGGGTATGGTCGGCTTGACACCTACATTGGTAACTCCTATATACTCGCCGTACCGGGTGTGTATCCGGGAAGCATAGACACCATAGGGGGGGAGAAGTTTTTCCTGCTCCGGAAGCTGGTTCACCGTAGGCATCTGTATCGTCCTGCCGATCTGATTGCCCCGGCATACTTCTCCATATATAAAATAGGGATGTCCCAGCAGCTGATTGACCATCTCTATGCTGCCCTTCTCCAGCTCTTCACGGATCTTCGTACTGCTGACCGGTTCCCCAAACATCTTCTTTTTTGGAAAAACCTTCAGTTCATAACCATAAACAGAACTGTATTTCTTCAGAAAAGCCACATCTCCCTGACGATTGTACCCAAACCGGAAATCTTCTCCCACGGAGATCACCTTCGCCCCACACTGGCGGATCAGAATGTCTTCCAAAAACACCTGGGGCTTCATATGTGACAATTCCTCATCGAAAGGACGGTCAATATACACCTCCATCCCAAGTTTCTCTGCCAGATAACGTTTTTCTTCCAAACTGTATATATGTCTGGAATCTGAAAAGCGAAAGGTGAAGAGAACCTTCGTCAGATCCGCAGATTCCAGGATCGAGTCCAGCAGCATCCGGTGTCCGCTGTGCAGACCGTCAAATTTGCCGATACAAATCGCTGTATTATTCAGTTTATATGGTCCGTGTTCCAGAATCTTCATCTCTGTCTCATGCCTTTCTCTCTGTATATCCGCCAGACCCTTCATTAAAAAACATCTTATGGTTTTCAAAGCCACGCCGGGAGTCCCTGTATCTGTAAATGGCATAAAAAAGCTGCGCCTCGTCATACATCCGGACCAGTGCCCCTTCTTTCAGAACTTCCCCGCTCCGGCAAAACTCCCCAGCCACATCGTTTCCATTTTTTAGGAACCGGAGCCCCTTTTCCTCAACGATAACTGCGGGATACTTTTTAAATACGTGATCCACTGGGTACAAAATTTCCTCTATTTTTTCATTTTTATATAAGTCCTCGATCTCCTCCAGGGTATGTGCCTCCGCCAGAAAAAAAGGCGCTACCGAAGTGCGCACAAGAGAAGCCATGGCGGCCCCGCATCTTAGTTTCTGTCCTATATCATGACACAGTGTGCGGATATAGGTTCCCTTGGAACAGTGTACTCTCATGGAAAATTCCATCTTCTCAGGCTGATAATCCACCGCTTCGCAAGAATATACCGTGATCCTGCGCGCCTGACGCTCCACTTCGATACCCTGTCTTGCCAGCTCGTACAACCGCCTGCCATTTACCTTCACGGCGGAATACATCGGCGGGACCTGCCAGATCTCACCGGTAAATGCCTGGGCTGCCTGACGGATCTCATCCAGGCTCACTGATACTGGGTATTCCTCCTGAATGGTTCCTGTCATGTCCTGGGTATCTGTCACAACTCCCAGACGGACAACTGCTTCATAGGTCTTGGATTTGTCCGTCAGAAGCCCGCATACCTTGGTTGCCCTGCCGAGGCAGACGGGAAGCACTCCCTCAGCATCCGGATCCAGTGTGCCGGTATGCCCAATCTTTTTCTGATGAAGGATCCCCCTCAGCTTCGCCACCACATCATGGGAAGTAAATCCCTTCTCCTTATATACGTTGAGTATTCCATCCATTGTTTTCTATCAGGATGTGCCATCCTGCTCCTTTACTTCTGATCCTTTAACTGCCTCTCAATGTGTTCCGTAATATTGTTGATCACATCGAAAGCAGAACCCTTAATGCTGCAGCCTGCTGCACGGATATGCCCGCCGCCGCCAAAAAAAGTAGCGATCCTGCTCACATCCACGAACTCATTGGAACGCATACTCACTTTATATTCCATGGTATCCTTCTCTGTCAGAAGAATCGCCACCTCAACTCCCTGGGTGGTTCGCAGTTCGTCGATCACACCATCCAAATCCGACGGCTTTGCCTCATAAAAATCCAGTACCCGGCGGGATACAACAGAAAAAATAACTTTTCCATCCATCACCCGGACACTTTCCAAAAGACAGCGGCCCATGATCTGAAGCTGACGGTACGTCTTCATATAAAAACTTTCATCAATGATCTTACCATAAGGGATTCCCTTCTGCATCAGTTTCCCCGCGATCTCCATTGTAGACAGTCCCGTATTGGAATGTTTAAACACTCCGGTGTCATGAATGATCCCGGTATAAAACGCCTGTGCAGAGAAATAATCAACTTTTTCTATATCCAAAAGGCCACAGAGTACTTCGCAGGTGGAACTGGCTTCTGCCTCCACATGATTAACCTCTGCAAAATTTGTATTGCTGATATGATGATCGATATTGACCGTACGCACCGCCGCATGAAATACCGGTTCCGCCTCTCCCAGACGGTCCGGAGATCCACAATCCAGCGAAACAAACAGATCAAACTTCTCTGTACTGCCCTCCAGCGCCTCTTTCCGGTTAAGATATTCAAATGCATCCGGAATCTCTTCCAAGAACACCCGTACCCTTTTATCTGGAAAATTTTCTAAGATGTATGAATACAACCCCATACAGGAACCGATGCAGTCTCCATCAGGACGAATATGTCCGCCGATGGCAATGGTCCCTGCTTTCTGAATCTCTTCCAATAAAATACTCATCCTCTTCTATCCCTTCTATTCCCTGTGATTGACCTCATCAATCCGCTTTGACATCGCCACACCATACTCGATGGAATGATCCAGAATAAATGTCAGCTCTGGTGTATTTCTCAGATTCATTCTTCTGGCAAGCTGTCCTCTGGCAAAGGAGGCACTTTTTTTCAAACCTTCCATCGTCTTTTCTTTTTCTTCTTCACTGCCCAGTACACTGACGAATATCTTGGCAAATTTCAGATCCGGAGTCACCTCCACCGCCATCACCGAAGTCATGGGATGCACTCTTGGATCCTTTATCTCTTCCCGTATAATCTGGCTCATCTCCCGCTGAACCTCACTGTTGATACGGATATTCTTTACACTGTTTTTTTTCATAGTCTCTCCATTCTAAGGATGGAGCCCCGCCTTTTTGTCAGCGCGGAACCTCCACCATGATATAGCATTCCACCTGATCCTCTTCCTGGATATCGTTGAAACCATTAAAGACAAGACCACACTCGTAACCGGCCGCCACTTCTTTCACATCATCTTTGAAACGTTTCAGAGAAGCCAGCTCACCCTCAAAGATCTGTTCGCCCTCGCGGCTGATACGGCACTTGCAGCCTCTCTCAATCTTTCCGTCAAGAACATAGGAGCCGGCGATGGTTCCCACACCAGAAGCCTTGAATGTCTGGCGGATCTCCACATGAGCGATGACCTTTTCTTCATAGATCGGTTCCAGCATGCCCTTCAGAGCATTTTCAATGTCCTCGATGGCATCGTAGATGACGCGGTACAGACGGACGTCTACATTTTCTCTGTCCGCGATCTCTTTCGCTGTATTATCCGGCCGGATATTGAATCCGATGATAATGGCATTGGAAGCGCTGGCAAGAGATACGTCGGATTCGTTGATAGCTCCCACTCCGCCGTGGATCACCCTTACTGCCACTTCTTCGTTGCCGAGTTTGAGAAGGCTCTGTTTTACTGCCTCCACAGATCCCTGTACATCCGCCTTGATGATCAGGTTCAGGTCCTTTACATTTCCCGCCTGGATCTGATTGAACAGTCCATCCAGAGAAAGTTTCTTCGCTTTTGTCTCTTCCAACAGTTTATCCTTACTCTGGTCAATATATGCCTGTGAAATCTGTTTTGCCTCTTTATCACTCTCCGTAGACACGAAGATCTCTCCCGCATCCGGCGCCCCGTTCAGACCAAGAATTTCTACAGGTGTAGATGGTCCTGCCACCTTCACTCTCTCACCGTTGTGGTCGATCATAGCTCGGACTTTGCCGTGTGCGGATCCCACTGCCACATGATCGCTGATGTGCAGCATACCCTTCTGTACGAGCACTGTCGCCACCGGACCGCGCCCCTTATCCAGACGTGCCTCGATTACGATACCACGCGCCTTACGGTCTGGATTTGCCTTGAGTTCCAGAACCTCTGCCGTGAGCACGATCATCTCAAGCAGCTGCTCGATTCCTTCCTTTGTGTGGGCAGATACCGGGACAAATATAGTACTTCCGCCCCAGTCCTCCGGAATCAGCTCGTACTCTGCCAGCTCCTGTTTTACCCGCTCGATATTGGCACCCGCTTTATCGATCTTATTGACTGCCACGATGATCTCCACCCCGGCTGCCTTGGCATGGTTGATGGCTTCTACCGTCTGAGGCATAACACCGTCATCGGCTGCCACTACCAAAATGGCGATATCCGTAGACTGGGCACCGCGCATACGCATGGAAGTAAATGCCTCGTGTCCCGGAGTATCCAGGAAGGTAATCTTTTCCCCATTGATCTCTACCACATACGCTCCAATATGCTGTGTGATGCCTCCTGCCTCATGGGAAGTTACATTTTCTTCCCGGATGGCATCCAGAAGGGAAGTTTTACCGTGGTCAACATGACCCATAACACAGACTACCGGCGGACGCTTCTTCATGGATTCTTCTGGTTCCTCATCTTCTTTCAGAAGCTCCGCTACCATATCAATCTTCTCTTCCATCTCGGCAATGATATCAAACTCCAGAGCGATCTCCTCTGCCTCTTCAAAGGAAATATCCTGGTTCAGGGAAACGACCTGCCCCTGCATAAACAGTTTTTTCACCAGCGCTGCTGCCGGCATCTTCATTTTATCCGCCAGCTCACGGATCGTCAGACTCTCTGGTATCGTAATCTGCTTGATGGTCTCTTCCGGCTCTTTTGCTGCCGGCTCCGGCTTAATGAAGGCACCCTTTCTGTTCGGATCCTTCTTGCTGCGGATCTTGCTCATCTCTTCTTTGCTGGACTTTTTATAGGTTCCCTTTTCTGTTACTTTCTTATTACTTCTCTTACGGGAGTTTTTCTGCTCCTGTTTAATACCGTCAAAACCACTCTGGGACTTTTCAAAACGCTCAAATACGCGCTCGCCGCCCCGGCCGCCATTATTTCTACGATCTCCATTGTTGTTCTGACCGCGACGGTCTCCTCCTCCAAAGTTTCCATTTCCTTGACCTCTGTTACCCTGGCCTCTCCGGTCATTTCCTCCGGCACCCTGACCACCATTCTGATTACGGTTTCCCTGGTTTCTGCGGTCCCCGTTGTTGTTCTGGTTACGACGATCTCCTCCACCAAAGTTCCCATTTCCCTGGCCTCTCCGGTCGTTTCCGCCACCCTGGCCGCCGTTCTGGTTCCGGTTCCCCTGGTTTCTGCGGTCTCCATTGTTGTTTTGGTTTCTGCGC
>JAAVZE010000087.1 GCA_022791495.1 Eubacterium sp. | reverse complement strand
TTTCATCCTTTCTCTTTTTTATGCGTTTCGCACAAAAAAAAGCCATTTTTTGAAACGCACAACTGAATTCTTTGTATAATTTGCATACAGTTTATAATTAAGTATATCATTATTTTTGTGACATGTCTATAGTTTTGAACACTTTTTTTATGAAAAACGACTAAAATATGAAGGTTTTTTAAACAATTCATATTTACTGTTTACTTTACATTCATACTATATTAAAATGTGGAATATATACAATTTTTGAAGGAGATTTTCACATGAACGACAAACAATTTTATCAGAACCCGGTTCTTCCTGGCTTTTATCCGGACCCATCCATGTGTCGGGTGGGAGATGATTATTACCTTGTTACTTCTACCTTTGCCTACTTCCCTGGGGTCCCCATCTTCCACAGCCGGGACCTGGTACACTGGGAGCAGATCGGAAACATTTTGGACCGTCCGTCCCAGCTTCCGTTAGAGAACGCCGGGGTGAGTCAGGGCATTTTTGCGCCTACCCTGCGCTATCACAACGGCACATTTTATATGATCACAACAAATGAAAGCAGTACCCTGGGGAACTTCATCGTCACCGCAACGGATCCCGCAGGACCCTGGTCTGAACCCTATTCTCTTGGTTCCAAGGGCATTGACCCATCCCTGTTTTTTGACGATGACGGCAAATGCTATTACTGCGGTACAAAGCCAAGACGCGAGGGTTCCCGTTATTTCGGAGATAATGAGATTTACATACAGGAGCTCGACCTGAATACAATGAAACTTGTAGGTGAAAGCTATCCGGCTTGGCATGGAGCGCTTCGGGATGTAGAATGGCCGGAGGGACCCCATATTTACAAAAAAGACGGCTGGTACTATCTGCTGATTTCTGAGGCCGGCACTGCACATAACCATGCGATTTCCATCGCCAGAAGCAAGAGCCTGTTTGAACCCTTTGAGGGCTGCAGAGCCAATCCCATTATGACCCACCGTCATCTTGGTTTTTCTTATCCCATCGTCAATGTGGGCCACCCTGATATTGTCGAAACCCAGAATGGGGAGTGGTGGATGATCCTCCTCGCCTCCCGTCCCTACGGCGGCTATCACCGCAATCTGGGCAGAGAAACTTTTCTGGTGCCTATGACCTGGGAAGACGGATGGCCGATCATTAATCCGGGAAAAGGGATTGTAGAATTCACATCGGAAGCTCCAGATCTTCCTCTTTGCTTTACTGATCCGGTTCCCGCTACAGAACATTTTGACAGAGACTCCCTTCCCCTGCACTTCATGTATCTGAGAAATCCTGTCCGTGAGAATTATTCTTTGACAAGCAAAAAAGGATTCCTTTCCCTGCGGTGTGCAAAGGATATCCTCTCTTCCTCTGGAAATCCAAGTTATGTATGCCAGAGGCAGAAAGATTTCAGCTTCCGCTTCGAGACAACAATGGAATTTTCCCCGTTTTCCGTTAAGGAGCAGGCTGGTATCGCCATTTTCCAGTGCGAGAGCTCAAACTACCAGTGTCTGGTAAGTACCGATGGCCACTCCACAGTTATATCTGTCCTTCGCACCAGGAAAGATGAGACAACTATCCTGAATTCCATTTCCCTGGAAGACGCCTGCAATCGCCTGACACTGAGACTGGAGGCCCGTCTTCAGGACCTGTCCTTCCAATACAGCACGGATGGAACAAATTATACTACTATCTCAGACCACATAGATGGAAGAATCCTCTGTACCGATGCCGCTGGAGGTTTTGTAGGAAACACTTTGGGCGTGTATGCCACCTCGAACGGAGAAGATAGTAATACCTTCGCTTATTTTGATTATGTAACTTACATTGGAATTTAATTCATAGGCCTTCTGGTGCCCTCACCCCGCGATTCCAGGTTTTTTTACAAATATATTGACAAATAGAATAAAAAATGGTAATATACTGAGTGTTGTGACAGAAACCATCTCACACCTGCGGATGTGGCGGAATGGCAGACGCACAAGACTCAAAATCTTGCGGGGGTGACCTCGTGTGGGTTCAAGTCCCACCATCCGCATAAAAAACCTTGCATTTAGCAAGGTTTTTTTGTATTATTCAATTCCTGGAATTTTCCTGCTTTCTACTGCTTTATTCCGCAGGATATATATGACAGACCCCATAACTTGAACATGTCATAGACGGTTTATCCGGATATCCTTTCCCGAGTCCTTTTGCGCACTTGTCGATCAGGTTCTTATCTCTGTTATCCAATTTCAGGTCTCCGCCCTGCACTGTCATATAGTAATCCACCAGCTTTCCATCCCGGAACACGAACACGATCCGTTTCCCGTCTACCATTTTTCTGAGCTCTTTATCCTGCCTGTCACTTAATAATGAGATCGAATTATCTTTGCAGAACGTCAGCGTTTCGATATTTCCTCCCACCGTGCTGGCATAGAGAAAATAATCCCCGCCAGATACGACATCTTTCACAAATTCCTGATATTTCGCCGGCATATAACAAGTAGAAAAATTAATCTGTACACTGAGCTGGAATATATTATCCGATGTCTTGCTCAGCGCAAATTCAACGCCCTGGCAGTAAAAATAATATACATTTTCGACTCCCTCCTTCCATTTATCCTTAGACTTGTTACAATATTGTATCATCTGAGCCGCTTTTTCCAATTGTATTTTAAAACCGGTAAAACCAGCCGCCTCAATTTTAGAAATCTGATCAGTGGAGATAAACTTTCCCTGTTTGGGATCGAAAGAAAGCTCCCCATTCATATTCATAACATATTCCGGAAACACCTCCGATTTTTTCACAGTAAGAGGATTCATCTTCAAATAATCCCCTCTCTCGATTCGATCGTAACTACTTAATCCATAGGTGTCATCTTCCGCCATTTCATTATCATCAGCACTCTCATGGTATGATACTAAAATTCCCTGGTCAATCAGTTCTTTTAATCCCTGGGGCAGAGGCTGATACATAATATACCCCCGCTCTTCCAAAGTTGTTCCCATTTTATTATTCCTATTCTCAGCCCATATACCACTCTTTACCTCTCCGTCCCCGGTCCTGCCCATACAGAATCCTACAACAGCCAGCATCAGTACCGGCATTAGTAGAATTCCCATAATGGATTTAAAGCGTTTTTCTTTCATCATCTTCATCCCCTCCTCTGCCTCTTGAACCCTGCGACAACCAACATCAGTACCGGCATTAGTAGAATTCCCATAATGGATTTAAAGCGTTTTTCTTTCATCATCTTCATCCCCTCCTCTGCCTCTTGAACCCTGCGACAACCAACATCAGTACC
>JAAVZE010000086.1 GCA_022791495.1 Eubacterium sp. | reverse complement strand
TTTGGTTTTCTGGATCTTGCCAATGCCTCGAAATGTTCTGCGAAGATCGACACAGGATTGACAAAACTAAAATCTCAGAACATGTCAAAAACATCATCTGTTTATATGCACTTATACTTTTACGATAACGATTATTATATATTGTTTAACGATTCAAGTTCCTTTTCTCCTTCAGCTGCAAACTATTCGGAGGGTGAGATAGTTGGAAATGAGAAATTAAGGATCTATTTTGATAATCAGGATCTTTCTACGATCCCAGCTAGATGTGTTTCAGTTGGTGTGAGGAGAAAAGATGGGGCTTTTACCAATACAGCTACACCTACAAGCACCATTACGGTGGTCCAGACTTCCGATAGCAGTACAGCACATGAAGTCACGCTGGTAACCAGTACAGGCAAACATTTTATTGATTGATCACGATGACAGATAGAGAAGAGGAGGGAAAAGAACGATGAAATTGAATAATAAAGGTTTTTCCCTGGTTGAATTATTGTTGGCGGTTGCCATTTCTACCGTTGTTTTTGGGGCAATTACAGCACTTATCGCCTTTTCTTCCAAAAGCATGCGGGATACGAATGCAAGAGTGGAACTCCAAAATCAGGCAAAAGATGCATTGAATCATATCGAGAGCTACAGTTTGGAAGCCGAACGAGCGTACTGGGATCAATTGAATCGTATTCTTATCTTGTTTTATGACGAAAAAGAAGGCAGTCAGATGATCAAAGATTTGGAAAATGGGGATAAAACATTGGCTGATATCAAAGATATGCGATCGGATTCGTATGTGTACTGGTTTAAGAACAATGATGGAATTGCTGATATTGGTGGAGACTATAGCGTGTATTTTGGAAAATGCTCTCCCGCATCGACACCAGCACCCACGCCGGGACCAGCACCGACACTTATACCGGGGGCAACACCGACACCAGCACCGCCGGGTGTATCCATGCCAAGTATTGTAGATGTATCACAGATCACTGCGATCAATAGTCAGGAGGATTTACTGAAAAATTATCTTTTAGCAGATGAGGTGAAAGAATTTGACTGTAAGATTCTGGAGAATGGCGCCTCAAAAAAATATGTTTTGGATGTTAATCTGGTCTTTGACGATAGTGTAGTACCGGAATATAGTTGTGGAAAAAGGATTTATATGAGAAATCAGTAGAAAGGAGCGCGGATTATGAAGGGAAAAAGGAATGTACATAGTAAAAAGAGCCCTTTGAGGCGGGGAATGATGTATGGTGGTTTTACTGTGCTGCTTACCTGTGTGATCGTTATCGCTTATTATTTGATCTCGAATGGTGTTATTTTTGGTAAATATATCGCGAATGAACCTTATATAGCACAGAAATATATAGATGATCCAGAACTGGTGCAGTCAGAGGCGGAGGCAAATCCAGATTTGACAGTTACCGCGAAGAATTCTTATAAATCTTTGAAGAAGACTGCTCCCCTTGTACAGACAGATTCAGGAACAAAAGTAATAGAATATCTGGGATTTCAGGAGAGGGAGAAGGAGACTGGGACTTCAAAGCTCACAGGCAAACGTACCATTCTGTTTGATCTAGAAAATAAACTGAGTATTGGTGATCTTTATACTTCTGTTTCCATCCTGGCAAAAAAAAGTGGCCAGAGGCTGAAAGTGTATTCCGCTGAATTTACAAAGACAAGAAAAGAGGGCTCTGAGAAGAGGGTTCTTACGCTATTTTCAGCCAACGAGTCCATTGTGACAAAAGACAACGAAGACTGCAGGACGGATGCAAGCTGGAATGCGGATAACAGTGTAAGTTTTACGACAGAAAATCCAGATGAAAACGGCGGAATGCGTTTTTATGTAGATGGTGTAAAAAAGGAAGCTGTGGATCTGAAAGGGTATCGTTATTTAAAAGTTGTGGTAGAGTCGGAAGAAGAGACAGAAGTTGTAGTCCGCGGCTATAAGGCTTTGCCTGAGGTGCCAAAGACCAATGGTTCCACACAGAAAGGAACAAAGGATAATCCTTTTATTCTTCTTGAGATTGTACCGGAGATGTCACAGCAGGCATATTCCCTTCTTGTATCTTCACAGGAAGAGGGACTGCCTTTTGATCCGCTGGAGTTTAGTTATGAGGTATTGAGAAAAGGAGATAATGTAGGATTTTTTGATCATGGTGCCTGTTACAAGGATCAGATCGACAATAATCTATATGCCTTTCGGGATACTCTGATCGGAGAGGGATGGAAACCTGGTGACGGAGCCAATGGAGATTTGTTCAATAATACGAATATTAAGAATTTTAATGGCTGGTTTAATAATAATAACCACGGATTTGAAATCTATAATCCAAATGGCACGGTAGTAGGGGCTGCTAAAACAAGTGGTTATGGACGACATCAGCGCTCGAAGGCTCCACTTTTCTATTTGAGTACCTATTATACGGTGGAAATGAGAAAAGACAAGAACTTTGCTTCTGAGATTTCAAATGGGTTGTCGAAAAGATCAATTGCTGAGATTCAGTCCGCTTATCCAGAGGACTTTGTGGATAAAGATGGGAAGGAAATTCCATTAAAATATTTTAAAAATGATGCCCAGTGGAAATGGACGTATGAAAAGGATCAGGAGGATACTAAGGAGTATACAGTAAAATTTGAGGATGATACCACTGAAGTCAAAACAGATTACGAAAAGCTGACAAATGGTCAGATGACAGTGTCCCAGTTTGCCAAAGCCCATCGGAAGCTCTTTGCAACGACGACAAAGGGTGAGGAAGTTTTAGACAAAGAGATTGAGCGCACAGACAGCTGGAAGCATGAAAGTAAATCTGAGGTGACTGGATATTTTGTATATGTAGGCAACGGGAAGGGGGACTTTTCTGTTGGTCCCTATGAGGCTCCGAACAAGAAAGTGCAGCAGTGGGAGGATTTGTCACAGAATAAATGGAAGTATTACGAAAAGCTCAGCGATATACCCACTGACATGACATACAATGAAATCTGGTCTGAGGGCAAGCAGGGCTGGGAGGTACAGGATGCCTTTAATAATCTGAAGGTGGGAGATGGATTCCCGGCGGTGTTAAAAGAAGTAACATCCATTCAAAATTCCGACCAGAAATTAAAGGTCAGCACAGTCTATACATTTAAGTACAAGTATGAAGGATATATTTTCCGTTTTGAATTAATTGGTGTTAAATTCAATGATATTTTAAAGAGATCCCTGTTTTATTTTGAGGATCAGAAGGACAGCGATGGTAAAGTGATCAAAACAGCAGATGAACAGTACGAAGATACTCACGTTAAGGTGATGACATTGACTCCTTCGATGATCAACCAGATGGATCAGGGGGATACACCAGAAACATTGGATATCGTGGAGCGGGCAGATATGTTTTATATCGCTACATATGATACCAATACGGACGATTTAACTGCGTTGATGGATTCCTATCATAATTTTTCCAATCCAGTAAGAAACAAGAATCAGTGGAATTCTTATAATGGGGAACTTGCTTCTTTTCATGAGAATGATCTGGAGTGGGTGGACTGTATGAAGATCATCAAGCGGCTTAGCGGAGACTGCTCCCTGCCAATGCTTTATTCAAGGCAGATGGGAATGTTGCTCGACGAGGGGGCGAAACGAACAGGGAATACAGATATCCACATGTATATGGATGATGAGATTCTGTGTTCACAGCGTTCGGGAAGCCTGAATAATATTACAAAGCTGTATCTGATTTCTACGCAGTTTGATCTCTCGGCAGATAAGGATAAACCCAACAATCAGGTAGAGTATGTCCAGACTTTTATGGATGATGTGTATGATAATATAAGGCAGGTGCCATTGACGGAGGATAGTCACCGAGATCCGGATTCCGCAAAATATACAGGATTTTATATGAGAAAGCTGTGTCAGGATGCAGGGCACACTGATGAAAAGCAAAAACAGAAGTGTTATTATCTTTGGAATATACTTACTTTCCTGCCAGAGGTGGCAACAGAGCCTCCTGAGGATTCTCTTTATAACTGGAATCATACAGGCATAATTCCAGATAATTTTGTAAAATATGGCTTTTTAAAGACTTCCGTGGAAAGTACAGTGGTTGCGTATCTGCAGGGGTATTATAAAGATCCAACGGGTACTGCAATGGGAGGAATTACAGGAACGGTAGATCCTTCCAATGATTATCAGAACGTCGTGGTAATCCATAAAGAAGGGCAGCCAAACAATGGAAACTTTTCTATTTTTGCCGGTGGAATAGCTGATTTTCTGATGGATTTAACAGAACAGATCCTGAGTAATGGAAATGTGCTGACTCCTTCGATGGGATTTTCCATTCTCAATAATAAGGAAACCAGAAAGTATTATCAGAAGATTTCAAATGATTGTGTGCTGATTGATTATAGTCAGTCGGCGGAGTTTAAAAGTGATAAGACGATGTACCTTTTCTGCAGTTTGAACAATTCCGACAATGAAGAGACATCCATTCTCAAATCGGCTACGCTGATCAACGAAAATGATTCATCCAAGGCACCGATCAAGCTGAAACCTGAGAATATGGAAGGAAATCCATTTGAGATGAAGCTGATCGATTTTGACAAGAAGCAGAATTTGTTTGAAAAGATTAACGGATATCCTGTTCCGGAAAAACAGACGTTGAATTTCCGGCTTCCATTTTTAAGATCAAAATGGCAGGAGGGATATACGAAGCTGCGTCTGGAGTGGGTGGCGAGGTCATCTAAAGAATCAGGGTCTAAGTATGCACCTACACAGAATCCTTTGGATCCCGATAATGTAGAACAGGTTGAGACATCTAAGCAGTTTGCTGAGATTGCAATAGGAGAAAGAGGATTATTTGCTCTTCAATAAAAGTAGAAAGTAGGAAAAGTTCAGATACCTGTGTCTGGTTTAAGGTTAGGCACAGGTATCTTTTTACGCAAAGCGCGGCGCTCGTGGTTGTAAAAAATGGAGGATTATTATGTCAAAGAAAATAGCCGATATAAAATATGAGTTTGAACATGCTGCAATGAGAGATTGGGATCAGTTATTTGATCAATATAGAGAAGACGAGAGATCTGGAGTAGCAAAATTAATTTTGACTTATCAGAAAAAGCAGAAAGCTTATGAAGATGAATGCAGACGTCTGGAAGTGATGCAGGAATTTGAAAGAAAATATGGAAATGATTTTACCTGTATCTGTGGTATTGATGAGGCTGGGCGCGGTCCATTGGCTGGTCCTGTAGTGGCGGGTGCTGTCGTGCTTCCCAGGGATTGTAGGATTTTATATCTCAATGATTCCAAAAAGCTCAGTGCAAAAAGAAGAGAGGAATTATTTGATGAAATAAAGGAAAAAGCGGTATCCTATGGAATAGGTATGAGTTCACCGGAGAGAATCGACCAGATCAATATTCTGCAGGCTACCTATGAAGCGATGACCCATGCGGTGCAGGACTTACAGGTGGTGCCAGATCTGCTTTTGAATGATGCAGTGACGATCCCACAGCTTCCTATAAAGCAGCTGGGGATCATCAAAGGAGATGGGAAAAGTGTATCAATTGCGGCGGCAAGCATTGTGGCAAAGGTAACTAGAGATCAGCTGATGACTGAATTTGCTGAATTGTACCCAGAGTATGGTTTTGAGGGACATAAAGGCTACGGTTCCTCTGCACATATCGAAGCATTAAAGAAATATGGACCATGTCCGATCCACAGAAGAACATTTATTAAAAATTTTATGAGGTGATATAGTTATGGCGGAATTTGATCCAAAAAAGACAGCAGTTGCCCTTGAATACGAGCCAGGGGAGCAGGCGCCGAAAGTAATTGCCACTGGTAGAGGGCATATCGCAGACAGAATCATTACCGAGGCAGAAAAAGCAGATGTTCCGGTTCATAAAGATGAAAAACTGGCAAAAAGTCTGTCGATTCTGGATGTTGGGGAATATATCCCTCCTGAATTATATAGTATTGTGGCAGAAATACTTATCTATGTAGACGGGATGGAAAAAATCCAGAAAAAATTGGATAAGCGGTAAAAAGTACTTGCAAAAGTTAGTAAAGATTGCTATACTAAATATAGAAAAGCAAAAGAAATTCTATCATATTTGCAGTTCTGCACTTCGGTTATGATTTCAGAAATACTCTTGCTTATCATTCCAATAAGAATTGAACAGGCAGGGGTATTTGATGGAAGCTTTAAGCCGGTGACAGAATTCTATGTAATCGAGATTTTTATTTCTACCAGCATATTTATTTGTCTCCTGCCAGGGGGTGTTTGAAAACTGCCTTCTGCGGGCTGTGTGTCACATTTTTTAGAAGATTTATGACGAACGAGGGAGGCGTAGCGGGCTACGTTGACCGAATGAGGTTGCAAATTGGGGCGTGCAGAACGTAGGAATGAGTTTTCAGACCTGCTCTAGACAAGGGAGGAACGTTATTGACAAAACAGGTGGGAATAAAGAATTATATAGAATGCAGGAAGAAGATACACGGACTGAACCTAACCAGTGATTTGTTCTTTTCAGTGGTGTTTGAGGATCATCTGGCTCTACAGGATGTATTGCGGATTTTAACGGGGATTTGTGATCTGTGGGTGATACGCACAGAACCCCCGAGAAGTTACCGGAACTTATATGGACATAGCTCGATACTTGATGTCTGGGCGGAGGACTCTCAGAAAAGACAGTATAATATTGAACTTCAGATAGCTGAGGACGAGGATCATCTGAAACGTTCACGATTTATCCAGAGCCGGATCGACAGCCGGGTGCTGGGAACAGGAGCCAGTTACACAGATCTGCCGGATTTGTATCTCATTTTTATTACAGAAAAGGATTTTTTAAATACGCAGACGGGATGTTCAGAGATAGTTCGAATAATAAAAGGTACAAACCGAGAGATACCGAATGGGGTACACGAAATTTATGCTAATTTAACTTTCCCAGCGTCAACAGTGGAGCAGACTGCATTGTTGGAATATATAAAAAACTCAACAACAGTATTTTCGCCGGATACAGTAAAGTTTGAGAATTTAAGAAAAAGAGTAGCATATTTGAAAGAAGAGGAGAAAGGAGTGAGGTATATGTGTGAATTTACAGAGGAGCTGCTGGCAGAAGGACGAGAAGAAGGACGTGTAGAAACAACAGAACGAATAAATCATTTGAATGTCTGTCTGGCTGAGGATGGCAGAACAGAAGAAATCGTAATGGCAGCAAGGGATCTGATCTTGCAGGGGCTATTGATGGAAGAGTATGGTATATAGTTCATAAAAAATATATGTTGTCTTGATTTGACAACATCAGATATATATGATAAGATGTTAAAAGATTGAGGATATCTCATGAAGGGGTACACCACCACGGGTGTAGCTTTCATGTGCTATCCTCTTTTTGCGCGTTAGCTTTGAGCCTCGCACTCTGAAAACATATGGTCACATGTGCTTGCACGATGTGACCGGTAT
>JAAVZE010000085.1 GCA_022791495.1 Eubacterium sp. | reverse complement strand
CCAGGCGAATTTGAAATAATAAACTTCCAAGGCGGTCTTTATGCTGTAGCAACCGACATAGACCAGAAAACAGATAAGGAGCTTATGGACACAGAAATAGATAAGTTTCTAAGTGAAAACGGATTTGAGCGTGATACATCACGTTCAGAATTAGGAAATATAGTTACGTCACCACTTGCGAAAGAAATAATGGGGTATGAACAAATGGACTATTATATCCCGATAAAAGCAAAATAAAAAGGATTTATAAAGTAACGATAAAGGAGAAAGCTTATATATGAAAAACTATACTCAAGTTTATGTAAAAAACAGTATGGAGGCAGCAAAAACATATTGTAAAGCATTTGGCGCAGAAATAACACTTGAAATGAAAAATGACAGCGGAACCGCCTATGAACATTGTGAACTATCAGTTAATGGCGAGGGATTTTTAGCAATAGGCGAAGCAAAAAATCCTTGTGATGTAGATTTTGTTCACAAAATGAAGTGGGAAACAATGACTTTTAATGTATTCGAGATGGGAACCGAAGATAGTGTCCGGCGTGCATTTGATGTTTTGCGTGATGGTGGAGTTGTTATTGAAGCAATCCATGAGTTGCCATGGAGTAAATGCTGTGCCACTGTCATTGATAAATATGGTGTATGTTGGTGGATTGCTATCTAACAGACAAAGCATTTTTCTTTATGTAAAAAACGCAATAACTTTCGTTTTATTTGAACCGAAACAGGAGGAAAGATACAATGAATATACAGCATCCGCAGGAAAATATTATTAAAACCTATGACATTAACGGAATTGTTGTTGATTTAATTGAATGGAGCGACACTATCTGGTGCGGAAAAGTTGGTTATGCGGACAATAATGCTGATGAACCGAATGTTGAAAAAATTATGGAAGATTTTATGTCTGTCTCCGCCTTACCAAACAGCCGTGAAGATAATTGGGATATTTGCATGAGTCTGAATTATCTTTCATGCGAACGACCCAGCGGCGTGATGTTTGGATTTCTTGTCGCAACTGATGTTCAGCCTGATTCATATGATATTTGCAAAATTCCCACCGCAAAATTTATCCGAATAAGAATGTGTGACGAAACCGCAAGAGCACTCGGTCACGAACCGTGGGTGGGCGGCATTCCGCCATATCATTGGATAGGAGAGCAAATAGCCCCTAAACTCGGATATACTTATGGCAATGACACACTACCAATCGTTGAATATTATGGTTTTTACAAACCGGAAGATGGTACTCATGAGTATTGTTACTTGTATGTTCCAGTGCAGGAAAATAATGCTATGGCAAAATAAAACTTAAATTTGTAGAGTAGTAGCAGACAGCAAACTTAATAACCGCCGTTACATAGGACGGGACATCAAAACAGGAAATCAAGAAAAGGTTTCCTGTTTTTTTGGAGGTTCTGTGAGCCGCTTCTCTACTCGACTGTCGATGTGGAAGAAACCATTGAAAGGCTTTTGTGCAAATATTGGGATTTGCGACCAAGCGAGGCTCACCGATTCATTCGTGAGGGTGAAGAGGAACGAAATATATAATAGGAAATCCGACTTCGGTCTGGATTTTTTACTGCCTGGAAAGGGTGTGCATTTATTATAAACAAAAGCCGATTTTAAGCCGTTTGTGGGAGGGTAAATCGTTATAAGGTTGGGGGTGCATCATGTTATTGTATCGAAATTGGTGTTCTGATGAACATCGCAACCACGATTTTGATACAATGAACGCAATATGCTGAGAGAAGTCGAGAGTTAGTCATTTTCTCCTGCTCGATTTAATACTGTTGCCATAGTTCGTCTAAATGACTATAATAAAAATAATTATTATGTTACTGATAATGGGAGGTGCATTATGTTCGATAATATGCCAATGCAGAAAAACCAAAGGATATGCGGCGAAAATATTTTGAAAAGGGGACAGAAAAGTGACAGAACTTTATTATGTTGAAGATGATGATAATATAGCAGATATTGTAAAAGATTATTTAGGACAAAAGGGTTATGACATTTCGATATTTCCGATGATTTCAGAAGCGAAAAATGCACTGGAAAACCATATACCAGATATTCTTTTAGTCGATTGGAATATGCCGGATGGGAGTGGGGATGTTTTCTGTAAATGGGTAAGATCTAAGTGTAAAGAGATACCGATTATCTTTTTGACCGTCCGAAATGATACTTGTGATGTTGTTTCAGGTTTTAACAGCGGGGCAGATGATTATGTTGTGAAGCCTTTTGAGTTGGAGGTATTGTATTCCCGAATCAGGGCATTGCTTCGCAGAACAGGAAAAGTGTCAGAACAATATCTTTCCTGCGGCTCTATTTCCATTGATAAAGGCAGAATGGTGGTTCTGCATAAAGGGAAAGAAATAAGCGTCAGCCAGGCGGAATATCAGCTATTATTACTCTTAATGGAAAATAAGGGAAAAACGCTCACAAGGGAACGTCTGTTGGAACAGATATGGGATATTAGCGGAAATTATGTAAATGACAATACATTGACCGTGACTATGAAGCGGCTGCGTGAGAAGCTTCATCACCCATCTTGTTTGAAAACAATCAGGAGTTTTGGCTATCGCATGGAGGATGAGGTATGAACGGAAAAAAGAACAGATTAATGATTCTGTTTGTATTGTCGGTCAGTCTATTAACAGCCTCTTTGGTAACTGTTTTACTGACATATTATTATTGCAATATGCAATTTCAGTCATTGGATGGTTTTTGTGGAGAAATCATAGAACAATATCCAGACAGTAAACAGACTGTTTTAAAAATATTAAAATCAAAAAAGTTATGCCCTACAGCAGACACAGACGAAAGTGTCCTGCTTTCTTTTGGATATAAACCATCAGATTTTTGGGATATAAATGGACAGATACTTGTGCCTGCCAGTGTGGTTTTTCTATTAGGTGGGTCATTATTCCTTTTTACATTTGCGCATCGGCATAAAAAATCAGCAGCTCGGATAGATGGTTTGACCAACTATTTAGAAAAAGTAAATACAGGAGGCCAGGGATTGCTTCTGGCTGCGGAAGAAGATGAGTTCTCCAGACTGCAGGATGAGATATACAAAACAATAACAACCCTTTATCAGACGAGGGATGCCGCATGGGAGGAAAAAAGAAATTATGCAGATAACCTCTCTAATATTGCACATCAGCTCAAAACGCCAATTACTGCCATATCCCTTTCCGTTCAGATGATGAAGGAGCATCCAGCTTCTGATTATTCTGAACAGATTAGGCGGCAATTAGGAAGGCTCACACATCTTGAAGAAGCATTATTGCTTTTATCCCGTATAGATGCAGGAACACTTGTCATGAAGCAGACTGCTGTAGATGTTTTTACGCTGCTTGCATTGGCTTCGGACAATTTGCAGGAGTTGTTTATCCAGAATGGAGTATCTATTGATATTCCGGAAGCGGGCGAAATTGAGATTATTGCAGATTTAGACTGGACAATGGAAGCAATTATGAACTTGATGAAAAACTGTATGGAACATACAAAGACAGGGACAATGGTTCACTGTTCTTATGAAAGGACTCCCTTATATGTGCAGGTACGGATATGGGATGAAGGTCATGGTTTTGCCAAGGAGGAACTGCCGCATTTGTTTGAACGTTTTTATCGTGGAAAAAATGGTGGTGCAGGTGGAATTGGGATTGGTCTTTCCCTGTCAAAAGCAATCATTGAAATGCAGAATGGCATCATCCGTGCATTCAATCTTCATGAGGGTGGTGCTTGTTTTGAAATTCGTTTTTATACCTTATAACTGCCATAGGGCATAATGAGATTCCCCTGGGGTACAGTCACTAAGATGTCACTTTATTTTGCTATGATGGAATGAGTAAGGCAGACGAGTAAAAACATCATAGGAGGTTATTATGGAAATACTGAAATGTAATGGCATCGAAAAAGTATTTGGAAAAGGCGATAGTAAAGTGGCAGCCCTGGGCGGAATTGACCTTTCTATTGAAAAAGGAGAGTTTGTGGCTGTCATTGGCGCATCGGGTTCTGGAAAATCAACTTTGCTGCATATTTTGGGAAGTGTTGATAAACCGACCAAGGGAACGGTAATGATAGATGGCGTTGATATTGGAGGATTAAATGCCAAAGAAGCTGCAATCTTCAGAAGAAGAAAGGTCGGTCTGGTTTATCAGTTTTATAACCTGATTCCAACCCTGACAGTAGAAAAAAATATTCTTATGCCTATGCTGCTTGATAAAAGAAAACCAGATAAGGTGTATTTTGAAACAATTATCAATACATTAGGCATAAAGGATAAGATGGGAGCATTGCCCAGTCAGTTATCTGGTGGACAGCAGCAAAGAGTAGCGATTGCAAGGTCATTGATTTACCGTCCTGCCATCCTGCTTGCCGACGAGCCCACCGGAAACCTTGACCAGAAGAATTCCAAAGAAATTATCGACCTTTTAAAGCTTTCTAACCGCAATTTAAAACAGACAATTCTGCTTATTACGCATGATGAGAAGGTTGCCTTAGAGGCAGACCGCATTGTGACGGTCGAGGATGGCAGGCTTATCAGTGACCAGAAGCGGAGGTGAATGAAATGTGGAAAGATTATTCCAAGAGTTATATTAAAAACAACCGCGCATCCAGTATATCAGTGATGACGGCGGCATTTGTTGCTGCCATGTTTCTATCCTTGTTGTGCTGCATTGCTTACAACTTTTGGACGTATGAAATTGAAAGTATTGTTTTAAACGAAGGGGATTGGCAGGGACGAATTGTTGGAAGGATAGATGAAGCTGATTTATCTATCATACAAAACTTTGCAAATGTAAGAGAAGCTGTTATCAATACAGAATTATCAGAAGAAGGAAATACTGTAATTGATATTTCTTTCCAAAATGCCAGGAGAATTTATCAGGATATGCCCTTAATTACAGAACAGCTTGGACTTAACACTGATACCGTGGAATATCATTCGCTGCTGCTGTCCCGATATTTCATACACGATCCACAGGATGCTGACCCGCCGTTATTATTAGCATTATATTTAGGAATATTGATAATTGTCGCAGTATCGTTAATTTTAATTATCCGCAATTCTTTTGAATTGTCCATGAATGCAAGGATCCATCAGTTTGGTATTTTTTCGAGTATTGGGGCTACCCCGAAACAAATTAAGATATGTTTGCTGCAGGAAGCATTGGCACTTAGCATATTGCCAATTATGTTGGGCAGCTTAATAGGGATTGCAGTTAGTTACGGCTTGATAGAACTGGTTAATATCTTTGCGGAAGATGTATCTGGACGCCATGCGGCTGTTTTTCAGTATCATCCATTTTTATTTGCGGTTACTATTTTTTCTTCTGTTCTGACTGTATTTTTTTCTGCATGGATACCCGCAAGAAAATTAAGCATGATAACACCCCTTGAAGCCATTCGCAGTACCGGCGGTTTACAGTTAAAGAAAAGAAATCATTCTCGAATTTTAACTCTGATGTTTGGCATAAAAGGGGAACTTGCAGGGAACGCATTAAAAGCACAGAAAAAATCTCTGAGAATATCCACGATATCTTTACTGCTGTCTTTTCTTGGGTTTTCTATTATGCTTATGTTTACTACACTTTCTGGAATCAGTACGAGATATACTTATTTTGAAAAGTATCAGAATGCGTGGGATATTATGATAACCGTGAAAGATACTGCGATATCAGATTTTGACTTGACGGATGAAGTGAAGGATGTTTCTGGGACAGAAGATGTTACGGTATACCAGAAAGCGAATGCAGTGGGGATCCTGTCAGAAGATTGGCAAAGCGATGAATTGACCATGCTTGGAGGACTGGATTCTGTTGCGGGGAAACAAAATGAGGGAGGTCAGTTTCATGTGGAAATCCCGATTGTCGTTTTGGATGATACAAGTTTTTTAGAGTATTGTTCTCATATTGGTATTACCCCAAGTCTTGATGGGGCAGTAGTATTCAATCGGATTTGGGATAGTGTAAACAGTAATTTCCGTTACAAGCAGTATGTTCCATTTTTGAAGGAGGATAGAACGACCTCTACAATTTATAATGCCAGTACCAATAATCAATTCGTAGAAATCCCGATTCTGTCATATACGCAGACTGCTCCGATTTTGAGGGAAGAATATAAGAATTATGGTCTGGTACATTTTATTCCAATGGCTATGTGGAAAGAGATATTGGGGGTCATAGGCGGTTCTGAATCTGACAGCTATATTCGTATTTTTTCTGATGGAAGTGCCGACCTTGCTGACTTGAGCAATTTGGAAAAAGAAATCGTACAGCGAATCGGGAAGAACTATGAAATTGAAAGTGAAAACCGAGTTCAGGAAAAAATCTCTAACGATAGCATGATGAATGGCATGATGATGATTTTTGGGGCATTTTGCGTGCTGCTTGCCATGATTGGGCTTGCAAATGTATTTTCAAATACGTTAGGTTTTCTGCGGCAGAGGAAGCGGGAATTTGCCCAGTATATGTCAATTGGTTTAATACCACAGGAGATGTGGAAAATGTTTTTCATTGAAGCATTTGTCATTGCGGGAAAGCCGCTTTTGATAACGATGCCGCTTACGGTATTATTTGTGCAGTCTGCAGTAACTGCAAGCTATTTAGAACCTGTGGTATTTTGGTCAGAAGCTCCTGTTTTGCCGATTTTAGTATTTGCAGCGGGTATCATATTCTTTACTGCACTTGCCTACTATATTGGTGGAAAGCGTCTTTTGCAGTGTGATTTGAATGAGACATTGCGCGATGATGCATCGGTATAATTGGGTGGACGGATGAATAACTTAAGGGCATGATGGAAGTACAAAATTATATCATATTTAAAAAATATTGTCACAAAGGCGAAGGAACAGTGTCTAATTAAGTAAGGAGGTAGAAATCTATGAATAAAAAAAAGAAGGAAGAAGTACAGGCTTTTGTCGATAAAGCCACTGCAGGAGATAAAAAAGCTCTTGAAGCGCTTGTTACAGGCGTGCAGGATATGGTATTCAATTTATCCCTGCGGATGCTTGGTACATTTGCTGATGCGGAAGATGCCACGCAGGACATCTTATTGAAAATGATTACGCATCTGTCGTCTTTCCGGGGTGACAGCTCATTTACAACCTGGGTATTCAGCATTGCAGTGAATCATCTTAAAAATTATAAAAAGCATATGTTCGCCCGCTGTCCGTTAAGTTTTGAGTATTATGGTGATGACATAGAAAACGGAAAAATACAGGATGTGCCAGATTTAACGCAGGATGTGGAAAAGGATATCTTAGCAGAAGAACTGAAAATGTCCTGTACCAATGTTATGCTGCAGTGCCTTGACACGGAAAGCAGGTGTATTTTCATATTGGGTACAATGTTTAAGATTGACAGCCGCATTGCGGGGGAGATTTTGGAAATGACTCCGGAGGCGTATCGTCAGCGGCTTTCCCGAATACGAAAGAAAATGGCAGACTTTCTTGGACAGTATTGTGGAGAATATGGCAGCGGCAGATGTAAATGTAAAGACAGAGTGAATTATGCAATACAAAATCATAGAATAAACCCGTTGCAGCTGGATTATATGACAGCCAGGGAAATCCCCATGCAGACCATGATGGATGTGAAAAATGCGATGGAAGATATTGACGATTTATCACAGGACTTTTCGTTCTGTAAGCCTTACCAGTCTCCCGAACGCACAAAGCATCTGATACAGGAATTTTTAGATTCCACGCAGTTTTCTATTATCCAGAAATCGTAAAGGAGATGACAGATTATGAATACTCAGTTAATTATTGATTATTTAACTGCATTGAGCATGAATAACAACCGTGAGTGGTATCATGCCAACAAGGAGGATTATAAAAAAGCAAACGCTGAATTTGAAACATTATTACAGACATTGATGCTGGAGATTGGAAAATTTGACAGCAGTATTCTGCATAACAATCCCAAAGACCTTACCTTTAAGATTGTAAGAGATACCCGCTTCAGCCATGACAAATCACCTTATAACCCAGCGTTCCGTGCCCACATATCTTCTAAAGGCAAGCTGCCTGTCCCTGTTGGGTATTATCTTATGATAAAGCCCGGTGACCAGTCCTTTTTAGGCGGTGGCTTGTTTGCACATATGTTTAAGGATGCAACGACAATGATACGGGATTATATTGTAGAGAATGGTGAAGAATGGGAAGAAATTATACATGAGCCAGCCTTTGAAAAATATTTTACTGTACAGGGAACAGCATTAAAGAATGTTCCGAAAGGATATGAGAAAGAACATCCCCAGGCGGAATATCTAAAATTTAAGAGCTGGTATCTGGAATATCCGCTAAAGGATGAAGAATTCATCGATGCAGAAACGTTTCCTGCAAAGGCAGCAGAGATTTTCCGAATCATGAAACCCTTTAACGATTATTTAAACAAAGCCCTTGCTGGATTCCAGATGCCGGCAAGGTAACGGGAAATTGCCGATGATATTGAAAAAGTCAGTTTACTGTGGTACAATGCTTAAAGTATTGATTTTTGGGGTTTAGGAGCAAAAAATGAAACTGATCTTAAGTTATATCAGAAAGCATCTTGCTATTTTTCTGCTTTCCACTTTATTTCTGACGTTGGAAGCGGCAGCAGATCTTCTGCAGCCTGCATTCATGTCTGTTATTGTGGATCAGGGGATCAAACATGCCGACATAAACCAAATCCTTCGATTGGGGACAGCCATGCTGGGAATTGCCCTGGCAGGGGCTGTCTGCGCTGTCATACGAAATCGTTTTGCCAGCTTTGTCTCTCAGACCATCGGCAGGGAGCTGCGTCATGATATGTACCACAATGTGCAGCAGCTTTCCATGGAAAATATAGACCGTCTGCGCACTGCTTCCATTATTACCCGTATTACGAATGACGTGGCGCAGATTCAGGAGTTTATCAACGGCATCATGCGGATTATGGTAAAGGCGCCGATCATTGGTATTGGCGCCATTATTCTGATTATGGTCCAGACGCCGGGACAGGCGCCGGTTATGGCGGGGATTCTTCTGATCGCCTCTGTTCTGGTCTGGGGAAATATGCGCATCGGTTATCCACGGTTTGGGACAGTGCAGAACAGACTAGACCGACTAAATGGGGCAGCCAGGGAATATCTGTCCTCTGTCCGTGTGGTAAAGGCATTCCGTGCTGAGGAAGAGGAGACGGAAAAATTTGAGGAAGTCTCATTGGAGCTGGCCCGTGCCAATACCGCTGCACTTCGGACGATGGCGGTGTTTTCGCCGTTTATCAATCTGACGGTGAATTTTGGCATTGTCCTTTTGTTATGGATCTCCGGGAACGAACAGAGCGGAGAGATCGGCAGGCTTATGGCTTCCGTTAATTATATGACACAGGTGCTGTTTTCTGTGACGATGATTTCCAATACGTTAAATACGGCGGTCAGGGCAACCGCCTCTTCGGCAAGGATCAAAGAGGTGCTGGAGGAACGGCCGGCGCAGAAGCTGCCGGAGAACCCCCTTATGCCGGATATCACAGGTGATATACATTTTGACCATGTATCCTTTGCCTATGCGGGAGCGGGGAAAGAATCCCTTCATGACATTGATATACATATTCATTCCGGTGAGACGATTGGGATCATTGGTTCTACCGGATCCGGAAAAACAACTCTTGTTAATCTGGTGCCCCGATTTTACGATGCTGTATCCGGGAAAATATGGGTAGACGGCTGCGATGTGACACAGATCGATACAAAGAAGCTGAGGGAGGCAGTTGCCGTCGTGCCCCAGAAGGCGCTGCTTTTTTCCGGGACGATCCGGGATAATCTGCGCTGGGGACGTGATGAAGCCGGCGAAGATGAGCTGCGGGCGGCAGCAGAAACAGCCTGTGCCCATGCTTTTATCCAGCAGAGTGGGCAGGGGTATGATACGCTACTGGGCCAGGGCGGGGTGAATCTTTCCGGCGGTCAGAAGCAGAGGCTCTCCCTGGCGCGGGCATTGGTCCGGAGACCGCGTATCCTGATTCTGGATGACTGCACCAGCGCACTGGATGCCCGGACAGAATCCGACGTACTAAAAGGACTTCGGGGGATGGCAGGGAGTATGACAGTGTTGCTGGTTAGTCAGCGCATTTCTACGGTTATGGGCACAGACCGTATCCTGTGCCTGGAAAATGGATGTATGGCAGGGTGGGGAACCCATGAAGAATTGATGGTCTCCTGCCCTGTGTATCAGGAGATTTATCATTCCCAGATCGGAGGTGGATCCCATGGCTGAAAAAGGTGGAGGGGTGCCACCGGTAAATCCAAGTGGAATCTCCCGCCCTGGCCGTGGCGGAGTGGTGGTGAAGCCTAAAAATATGAAGGGGACGCTGCTCCGTCTTTGGAAATTGACAAAGGGGCAGAGAAAAGGACTTGGGTGGATTCTTGTGCTGTCCGCTTTTGCTTCCGGTGCTTCCATTCTTTCGCCCTTTGTGACAGGAAGGGCGGTCACTGCAGTCAGTGACGGCGATACGGTCGTATGGATTCTGGGTTTGCTGACGGGACTGTATCTTTGTGACTGGCTGGTCAAATTTTTGCAGGCTTATTTCATGGCGTCCATCGGGCAGCGCGTGATACACCATATACGAAGGACATTGTTTGGCTGGATCAAGACCCTTCCCCTGTCTTTTTTTGACCGGCACCGGCACGGTGAGCTGATGAGCCGCCTGACAAATGATGTTGACAATATCAGTACGACGATTTCCAATTCCCTGACCCTGCTTTTGACATATGGGTTTACCGTTGTGGGAATCTTTGTTATGATGTTATATTTAAGCCCGGTTCTGACGATGGTATCGCTGTTTGGCGTAGGACTGATATTTTTTCTTACCAAAACCATAACGAAGCGGACCAAAGTTCTTTTTTCCGGGCAGCAGAAGAGTCTTGGTTCCTTGAACGGGCAGGTGGAGGAGAGCATTTCAGGACTTGCTGTCGTGAAGGCATTCTGCCGGGAAGAGGAGATGGAGCGGCAGTTTGCAGAAAAGAACCGTGAGTTTTGCAAAGCATCGATCCGGGCTCTGATCTGTTCGGGGTATCTCATGCCGTTAATGAATGTGATCAATAATCTTCTGTATGTAGTGATGTCGGTTTTATGTGGTGTATTATTTGTAAATGGCAGGATTACCGATATCGGGCTGGTCACAAGTTTTCTTCTCTATGTGCGCCAGTTTACTCGTCCCTTTGTGGAGATTGCCAATATTTATAATAACTTTCAGACGGCGGTTGCCGGGGCAGAGCGGGTGTTTGAAATACTGGATGAACAGCCGGAACCCCCGGACCGGGAAAAGGCCGTAGGCTTAGAACATCCCCGCGGTGACATTGAATTGCATCATGTGGAGTTTGGTTATCAGCCGGGACAGCCTGTACTGAAGGATATCTCCATAAAGATTTCTGCGGGAACGCAGACTGCTGTCGTGGGTGCCACAGGTTCCGGCAAAACTACGATCATCAGCCTTTTGACAAGATTTTATGACGTTTCGTCGGGAAGCATTCTGTTAGATGGGCATGATCTGAGGGATTACCGGATGGAAGACCTGCGCCGGGCATTTGGCGTAGTGCTTCAGGATACGTCTCTGTTTGCTGCCACGGTCCGGGATAATATCTGCTATGGACATCCAGAAGCTTCTTTGGAACAGGTGCAGGAGGCGGCGCGGACAGCAGGGGCGGACAGATTTATCCAGCGGCTGCCGAAAGGGTATGATACTGTTTTAGAACATGGAGGCATGGAGCTGTCCCAGGGGGAGAGGCAGCTTTTGACCATAGCCAGGGCGGTGCTTGCCAATGCTCCGATCCTGATCCTGGATGAAGCCACAAGTTCGGTAGATACGGTGACGGAGCAGAAGATACGGCGCGCCATGCTCAAACTCTGTGCGGATCGGACTTCCGTCATCATTGCCCACCGTCTTTCGACGATCCGGGATTCGGATCTGATTATTCTGTTGGAAAATGGGAAAATAGCCGAGCAGGGGAATCATGAAGAACTGATGGCGCTGAACGGGCGATATGCCCAGATGTACAGGACACAGTCAGAATGGAATGGATAATATAAGGATGTCTTTTATAAATTTACCTTTCCATGAAGCGGACTTTGTTGTATAATATTGTCATGTGATGGAAACTTAGGAGAGATATGGGACCACACAAATATCAAAACGAGGTATGGCATCTATGAAAAAGATCAAGAAGAGAATTGTAAAGACAAAAAAAGCAGCGGTGATGGTTTCGCTGACAGCAGTCAGTATGACATTGTTATTTCACTGGGTGATCGGGGAGCAGGCGAAGGCATCAGAACCTGACCGGACGGTGAGCCTGGGGGCTGCACAGATTGCTTCTCCTTCGCTTCCCCAGGAGGGGAAAGAGTGGAGCGGTGATTATGTCTATTATGGAAATTATGAGGGCAGACCGATTAAATGGCGGGTGCTGGATACAGCAGGAGATACCGGTAGCAGTTCTACTGAAGGAGGATTCCTATTACAGTCAGATCAGATTTTAAAGACGATGCCATTTAAAAATGAAACAGAGGATGACAGTCAGCATGCAGACAGTGAATTGCCAGACAATCAATGGAGCGTCAGCGACATCCGCACCTGGCTGCAGGGAGAGGATGGATTTCTAAGTGCTGCGAACTTTTCGCAACAGGAAAAAAGTGGGATTCTGCGAACGACGAGAAGAGCCGGAGAATTATCGATTGCGGGACTGAAGAGCGTAGCTCTGAACAGAGATACGATGTTTCTCCTGGATGTTTCTGACCTGGCGAACAGTGGGTATGGGTATTCCTATGAGACGAAGGGGGGAGACCTGAAGGGGTCCTGGTGGCTCCGGAGTGCATATGGAAAATCCAGTTCTGGTGCCGGCTGTGTACTTTCCAGTGGGCAGGTTTTCCGTGATTTTGTGTTTGAGGAAAATGGAGTGGTGCCGGCATTTAACCTGGATCCCACGGATGTTTTATTTATGACAGCGGCGGATACTAAAAAAAATACTGAGGTAGAGCCGGTGGAAACGGCGGAGATCAATGAGTGGAAACTGACGCTGTCGGAAGGAGAGACCTTAGAGGCAGGTGCAGCGGAGCGGCAGTCAGATGAGATTACAGTTCCTTATACGTATCTGGGAGACAGTGCCAGTCAGATTTCCATTATGATTACGGATGGTGATCCGAAAGACAGTGATACAACAGTAAACTTTTATGGAAAGATTTCAGAGGATATTTTTGAAGACGAAGGAACCGTTTCGTTTACACTGCCGGAAGAATTTGATGAAGAGAGTGAAACCGTGTATCTTTTGGCGGAGCAGGTAAATAATGGAAATCAGACAGACTACGCCAGTGAGCCGGTAGAGATCGAGCTTCCACCCGCCCACGAGCATCAATGGGAGTGGCGGTTTGATGAGGATGGACACTGGGAGGTATGTGTAGCGCCAGGTTGTGATCTTGACGAAGAAGATGCGATGGAGGACTACGAAGAACATGATTTCGGAGAAAATGAAGGTGTGGTGATCAAAGAGGCCACTGAAGAAGAGGATGGGATCGAGGAGATCCTTTGTGATATCTGTGAGAACCGGATCCGGGTTCCATTTTCATTTGAAGGTCCCGAAGAGCCGGAGGAACCGGAAGAGCCAGAAGAACCCCACGAGCACGAGTATGCAGCGGTGATCGTTAAACCGGCAACCTGTACGGAAACGGGGATCCGGAGATACACTTGTGAGGATGAGGACTGTGCCGATAGTTATGATGAGGTGATTCCTGCCTTGAATGCGGCCCTCAGTCATACATTTGGACAGTGGAAGCAGGAAACAGCGCCGACGACGGCAAGGGAAGGATTGTCCCGACGTACCTGCACGGTGTGCGGAGTGTCAGAGACACAGAAGATTCCTAAACTGGTGCCGGCCCATGAGCATTCCTATGGGGAAGATGACTGGAAGATGAATGATAAATATCACTGGATTCAGTGTGAATGTGGTGAAGTGGAGGATATGGAGTCCCATGAATGGAACAAGGGTAAAGTGCTTAAAAAGATGACGAAAAAGGTGGAGGGGGAGATTCAGTACCGTTGCAGGGTATGCGGAAAGACAGTGAACCGCACCCTTTCCAAAGTCGGAACGAAGTTTACCAGCGGGTCGTACAATTATAAGGTAAAGATTGATAAAAACGGCCGTCCCAATGCTACGCTGCTCGGCTTTGCCAAAGGAAAAAGCAAAAAGGTGGTGAATGTGCCAGGTACGGTTTCCTTAAATGGTGTCTCTTATTCGGTGACAAAGATTGCAGATAAAGCCTTTGCTTCTAACCTGAAAATCAAAAAAGTTATTATCAGTAACAGCGTTGAAAAGGTTGGCAACTATTCCTTCTTCTTCGCTCAGAATGTGGAATCCATTACACTGGGAACAGGAGTGAAAGAGCTTGGAGAACATGCTTTCTGCCATACGTACAAACTAAAATCTGTCGTGGTAAAGAGTAAAAACCTGACAGAAGCGGTTACCGGACTGCTGCATGGCGTCAAAGAGAATGTCAGCATCAAAGTACCCGCGAAAAAGGTAAAGGTATACCAGAAGGATGTTTTTTACACCCATCCGCAGTGTGTGAAAACGGTGAAATAAATAAAGATTAAAACTTTGCAGATGAGATCGTTTATTCTTTAAGAAGAGTGAACGATCTTGCTGTTTTCCGGGTTAAAAAATGGAATAATATTTTCAATTTCTGCACAAATTTAGAAAAAGTTTAACAAAATATACCATAATGAGTAAACTGAATTCAAAACAAATATTTTACCTGGCAAAGCTGTCCGGCGGAGGAAAGGGATAAGAAAACATGAAAAAACATTTTGTTAAAAGAGTGGCAAGTGTACTGTTAGCTGGTGCTGTTTTAGTTTCAAGCATACCTGCTGGGCAGACCAGAGCAGCACATCAAGGGGGAGCAGAAAACATTGTTTATGAGACAGAGATGTATCAGGTCACCGGAAAGATAACCAATGAATGGCAGAACCATTACCAGGGTGAAATCATTCTGGAAAATACAGGAGAGGAAAAGATTGAGAACTGGAAACTGATCTTTGAGTCCCGGGATGATTTTGAAAATATGTGGAATGCGAAGATCGAGAGCCAAGAAGGTAATACAAATGTAATTAAAAACTGCGGCTATAATCAGGTGATTCAGCCGGGAGAGAAGGTGTCGGTGGGATTCCAGGCGGGCTATAGCCAGGAAAAAGACATGCCGGATTCCTTCCGCATGCCCAATATGAAGTGGAAGAATTGGGGGGAAAAATGCCGCCTTGCTTTTGAAGTGGAATCAAATTGGAAGAAGGGTTGTATTGTAAAGGCAACATTGAAAAATGTATCCCAGGAAGATATCGAGGACTGGAAGATATCCTGGGAGATGCCGTTGAACTATGAGATCGAAGAGATCTGGAATGCCGGGATCAGCGGAAGAGAAGATACGGTATATAAATTATCCTACGCGGATCATAATGCCATAATAGAGGCAGGGGAAAGCGTAACCTTCGGTATGAAATGGACTCTTCCCGGGGATGGGGAAGATATACAGATGCCAGAAAATATAAGGATTACGCAGATGCGGGATTCTTCCCTTAAGATGGACGAGCAATGGCACCGTCGAGCTAGTGGAGCGGGAAAATTTTGTGGAGATGTATGACGATTCCAATATCCTTTATGATGACTTAAGCGGTCATGGGACAGCCGTCGCTGGTATCATGGGGGCAAAAAGGGAAAACAAGGACCGGGAAGAGGAAGACGCGGAAGCTGAAGAACCAGGGGATGAAGTTCAATTTGACGGTAGTTTTCTTACGGAACAGGACAACTGCGTGTCAGAAGGGGTTCCCCAGGAAATTCCGGAAGGATTTACAGAACCGGAAGCAGATGAGGAAACAGCGGATCCGGAAGCCGTTTCCCCTGGAGAAGAAGAGGATCTGCCGGCATTCCGCCATGCTGACAACTATGCAGATCACTATGCACAGATCGATGGGGTAAATCCCAATGCGAGGATCTATTCCGCAAGAGTGCTGGATGAGAAGAACCATGCGCCTATAGAAAGGGTGATAGAGGGCATAGACTGGGCGGTCGCCCAGGGCGTGGACATCCTCAATATCAGCTGGGGAACCGACCGGGATGACGAGCGGCTGCACCGCGCAGTTAAATCTGCCAGTGACAAAGGGATATTGAACTATAGTCAATAAAGTAGACACATATTTTGAAATATCCTACTGGAAACAGTATTATTTCTGCTTCCAGTAAGCAGATTCCATTTCATTCGGTGTCATGTAATTCAACGATGCATGGGGACGCTTAGAGTTATAGAATCCCTCTATGTATTCAAAAATGGACAGCTTTAGTTCTTCAAAAGAATGGTAAATGCGGCGGTTGCTCTCCTCCTTTTTGAGATATTTGAAGAAGCATTCGCAGACAGCATTGTCAAAAGGGTAGCCCTTTTTTGAAAAAGACTGTACCACGTCAAGGGAATCCAGAAGCTGTCGAAAAGCAAATGCCGTATACTGTGAACCGCGGTCAGAGTGGAACATGAGACCATAAGGGGCATTTCTGGTTTTATAAGCCTTCTGGAAAACTGCCATGACAAGCGCCACATTGGGTTTGGCGGAAAGATTCCAGGATATGACTTTTCTGGAAAACAGGTCAATGACCACGCACAGGTAATACCACTTCCCGCCAGCTTTAATGTATGTAAAATCACTGGTCCATACAAGGTTCGGGGCATCCTGTGAGAACTGTTGTTTCAAATGGTTTATATATTCTCCGTTGTCGTGGCGGGGGCATATGTTTTTGGGTCTGTCTGTAGACATTTTGGGAAGCTTCATGCTGTTCATCAGGCGGTACACTCTGCCGATGCTGATGTTAATGCCATAATCACGCTTGAGAACGAACTGCACCTTATAGGCACCAAGGCGCTTATCATAATCAGCATAGATATGAAGGATAAGGCTTTTGATGCGCTGGTTTTCAGATACACGCGGTGCTGTCCGGCTGCAGAAGTGTTTGTAATAAGTGCTTCTGTTGACATGAAGCAAGCGGCACAGGGTTTTAATGCTGTGCTGGGAACGGAGCCAGTGTACGGCATCTAATCGTTGCTTGAGTGTGGCGTGAAGATGGCAATCGCTTTTTTTAAGATGAGGTTTACCTCTTCTAATTGAGCGTTGCGTTTTTGAAGTTCTTTGACCTGTTTTGCAGTGAGGACATCACCGTCATCCATCTCAACGGTGGAGTATTGCTTTACCCATTTGCCGAGGGCGGACTGGGAAACGCCGTACTCCTTGCAGAGTTGTGCCAGTGTTTTGCCGTTCTGGTGGAGCGGGACGAGGGATTTTTTGAAATCCTCATCATATTTGTTGCAGTTGTTAGCAGCCATAAAAATTCTCCTTTTTTGTGTATGGTTTATTGTAACAAATAGTGCAAGTTTGTGTCTACTTTTTTAGTATAGCTCCATACCGTGTTGCAGACGGGCGGAAAGGAAAAGAGGGGGGGGATTGACCGGAAATTGAAACGCAAGATGGATGAGAAAAAGCAGGCACACGGCCTTAAGATGGAATAAAAAACGGCATGGTGTTTACCATAAAGAAAAGTATGTCTTTACTTCATGTCATTATAGAGGTATAATAATATCGAAGAATTGATATGAAAAACAAAAAACAGGTAAAAGGAGAGGTGTGATTATGTTAATAAAAGCATCCGCAGCATTGAGAAATGATTATGCATCCATATCTGCACTGGCAAAGGAAACAAAAGAGCCTATTTATATTACCAAGAATGGGGAAGGTGATATGGTGCTGATGAGTATTGATGCCTTTGAGAAGCGGGAACAGATATTACAGCTCCGTGCAAAGGTACTTCAGGCAGAGCAGGAAAGAATGGATGGGAAACCAACTATCAGTGTATCAGAGGCCAGAAAACGTCTGAGGGAGAGAGCCAGTGAAATATAAAGTGGAAATTCTACCTTCCGCATGGGAGGACCTAAAGAAAATAGAAGATTATTATATCATACAGTTTGATGTACAGACCGCACTAAAAGTCAGTGACCATATTTTAGACACCATTGAACGGCTGGAGCAGTTTCCGGATTCCGGTTCTTGTACACCGGATGACTGGCTGAATGAACAAGGATACCGGATGGTAATCTGTAAAAAGCATGTTGCCATTTATCGGGTTATTCACGAAACAGTGTATGTGTATCATATCGCAGATACGCAGACGGAATATACGAAATTGTTTTATTAGCGGACAATATCAGATAAATGATAAAAAGTAAGGCAGTGATTCGAAACAGGATTGCTGCTTTTTAGTACCATATAAGTGTAAGAGATAAAGCATATCATTGTTATGGAGGCTACAGGGATCTACCACTTACCCATATTAACTTATTTAAAAGAAAAAGGGTTATTTGTGGCAGTCGTTAATCCGTTTGAAATGAAGGAATACCGCTGCCAGGGACTGAGACGTGTGAAAACAGACAGGCAGGATGCCATTACGATTTCTAATTATGGGATTGACCATTGGTATAAGCTAAAAGATTATGAGACGGAAGAAAATATCTATGCGGAGCTAAAGCTTTTAGGAAGACAGTATCGCCATTATATGCGGATGCGCGTGGAAAGCGTGTTGGAACTGACCCATCTACTGGATTATACGATGCCGGGGATCAAAACATTACTGAAAGGGTGGAATGAGACAAACGGGAAGGACAAGCTGGGGGATTTTGCGGAAGAATACTGGCATTATGACAATATCACAAAGAAACCGGAAAAGCAGTTTATAGAGAGCTATCTGAAGTGGGCGAAAAAGAAAGGATACCATCAGAGCCAGGATAAAGCCGTCAAGATTTATGCGCTGGCAAAAGAAGGCATCCCCACAGTCCCCTCCGATACCCCATCAACCAAAATGCTGGTACAGGAGGCGGTACGGGTGTTACGAGAAGTCGACAACACTCTGATGACCATTCTAACACAAATGCAGACATTAGCCAAGAGGCTGCCGGAATATCCCGTTGTCCGTGCAATGGGAGGAGTGGGAAATGTTCTTGCGCCGAAATTGATTGCGGAGATCGGGGATGTAAGAAGATTCCATAGCGGGAAAGCCCTGATAGCCCATGCTGGGATAGATGCCCCGCCTTATCAATCAGGTCATTTTGTAGGAACCGAGAGGAAAATATCCAAGCGTGGCTCATCGAGCCTGCGCAAAATAGGATATGAAGTTATGAGGTGCCTGAAAACCCACAAGGAACCGGAAGATGCAGCAGTATATAAGTTTATCTTAAAGAAAGAAAAAGAAGGAAAATCAAAACGTGCGGCAAAAATAGCCGGACTAAATAAATTCCTGAGAATTTATTATGCACGAGTGATGGAAGTATATCAGAAATAAAAAATAAATCAGAGGCTATGGCAGACCGGATTTTCAGCCGGTCTAATTGTCGTGGGGAAAATAGCAGAAAAAAAAAATACAAAAATCTGTTAAAAAAGGCTTGACTTTTGTTAGCAGGTTTCTATTTGCCAAAAAACAACTTGTTGCGGGGGAGATCATCCCCCACAATTATAATTCTGTGAACTGTGAATACAATTAGGCAGGGAGGGGGAGATATTATGAGATCCAGAAACAAATGGGGAATCCCAGTAAGATTTATCCTGGCACTGTGCCTGCTGCTGTCCGGTCTGTTGCTGGCGGGCAGCGGTCCGGCCAGTGCGAAGAAGAAGCCGGTGCGGGGAGTGGATGATAACGGAAATACCTGGCGGTATGATAAAAAGACAAAGACGCTTACTTTCAGTGGAAAAGGAGTTGTGACAAGAGATTCCAGAAATGTGATCATATGCGAGTATGAGTGCTGGGGAAAAGAGATCAGGAAGGTGGTGTTTAAGAAGGGAATCAAAGGAATAGAGAACTTGGAAACGGATACTTATAAAGTCGAAGAAATTGTTATGGCGGACAGCATAACAAAGATTGGGGATTATGCAATAGGTTTTAGTCCTGACTGCCGGAGAATAAGGTTTTCCAAAAACTTGAGGGAGGTAGGGTATCATTCTTTAGATTGTCAGGGGTGCCGGGAACTAATGCTGCCGGATTCCCTGGTAAAAATGGACAACGATCCCTTCCGTTTCTTTTCCCACAACTTAAAAAAGATCCATGTGCCCAGCCGTCTTGAGATCGTCCCGATTGGTTTTGTCTATGCCGCCTACGGCCTGTCACAGATCAAGCTGCCCTCCAGTGTGAGGATCATCCGGGACAGGGCATTTGCGAAGACTTCCATCGAGAAGATCACGCTGCCGGAAAATGTGGAGGAACTGGGAGGGAGCTTCCCGGGGGATGAGGACGACGTGTACTTTGACGGCATATTTTATAAATGCAAAAAGCTACGGGAGATCACCATAAAATCCCGTAAGATCACCAAAGTGAAAGAGAATGCTTCCCGGGGGATCGGGAAGAAGGTAGTGATCTATGTGCCGAAAGGAAAGGGGAAGGAGTACAGGACGCTGTTCCGGAAGAAAGGGGCGCTGTCCAAAGAGGTGAGAGTAGTAGAAAAGGGATGATTGCCCGAAGAGGAAGGAGAAGATGACCATGAGATCAGAAACAGGCCTGAAATCATTAAGATAGATGGTCTGTTTTTTTGGTGCCTGCAAATACAAAAGCCGCACTGTGTATTTTATTCCGTTTTTTGCAAATATTAACTAACATATGACACTGACAAATAACGATAGAAGGGAAGTGTTACATTAATGATGCAAAAAATTCAAAAGTTCGGTGGCGCCATGTTTACTCCGGTACTGCTGTTCTCCTTTGCAGGTGTCATGGTTGGTATTGGTACACTTTGCACGACGGAGGCTGTTCTGGGATCGCTGGCTGCCCCTGGCAGCATGTGGTATCTGGTCTGGAATGTCATTCTTCAGGGCGCGTGGTGTGTGTTTAACCAGCTGCCTCTGCTGTTTGTCGTCGGCCTGCCTATCGGACTGGCAAACAAACAGGCGGCACGGTGCTGTATGGAAGCGTTGGTATTGTATCTGACCTTTCATTATTTTGTAAATACAATACTTTCCCAGTGGGGAGGAGTGTTTGGCGTTGATTTTTCTGCAGATATTGGCGGCTCCAGCGGGCTGACGATGATTGCCAACATCAAAACGATGGATATGGGTATGTTTGGTGCGCTATTGGTCTCTGGTATTGTGATCTTTCTGCATAATAAATTTTTCGATACAGATCTTCCGGAATGGCTCGGTTCCTTTAACGGTTCTACTTTCATTTTTATGATCGGATTTTTTGTCATGCTGCCGGTGGCTCTGCTGTCTGTGGTCATCTGGCCCAATATCCAGCATGGCATGCAGATCTTCCAAAATTTTGTTATGACCAGCGGCTCTTTTGGTGTATGGGTTTTCATTTTCCTGGAGCGTCTGCTCATACCTTTCGGTCTGCACCACCTTATGTACAGCCCGTTTTATTATGATAATCTGGTCTGTCCCGGCGGCATCTATTCTTACTGGGCGACACAGCTGCCGATGCTGGCTTCCTCGACGGCTTCACTGAAGTCTCTGTGCCCCCAGGCATCGTTTACCGCCACTGGTTTCTCCAAGCTGTTTGGATGCCCGGGGATCGCCCTGGCATTTTATGCCACGGCAAAACCGGAGAAGAAGACCCAGCTCAAAGGCCTGCTGATCCCCATCACTTTGACGGCGATCGTCTGTGGTGTGACGGAGCCCATCGAGTTTACATTTCTGTTTATCGCACCGGTTTTGTTTGTTGTCCACGCATTTTTAGCGGCATGTCTTTCCACAACGATGAACCTGTTTGGCATCGTCGGTGTGTTTTCCGGCGGCCTGATTGAGATGAGTTCCCTGAATTTTATTCCGTTAATGAGTTCGCACTGGAAGCAGTATCTGCTGCTGTTGGTCATTGGACTGGTCTATACAGGCATCTATTTTGTCGTATTCCGGTTCCTCATCCTTAAGTTTGACTTTAAGACGCCGGGGCGGGAAGAAAGCGACGAAACGAAGTTTTATTCTAAAGCAGAGTTCCGTGCCAGACAGGCGGGAAATGTGGAAATGGACAAAAAGACCATGCTGGCTGCCATGATCATGGAAGGCCTGGGGGGCGCGGACAATATTGTGGATGTGACCAACTGTGCAACCCGTCTGAGGATCAATGTAAAGGATGAAACTGTGGTAAAAGATGACGCTTATTTTAAGAGCGTGGGATCCCATGGTATCTCCAAGAATGGAAAGGCGATGCAGGTGATCGTCGGTATGAGCGTGCCCAGTGTCCGGGAGAAATTTGAAAATATCATGGCAAATCCATCCGCTTATGCGCTGAATGCAGGAGATGGACAAGAGGCACAAAAAGAGCAGGATGCTGATAAGGAAAAAAATACAGAAGAAAATATTGAATCTGCTGACTCCACTTTGCAGCAGTATGAGATCAAAGCGGCGGCAAACGGGGAGGTAGTCCCGGTAAGCGATGTGCCGGATGAGGTATTTGCGGGAGGCGCACTGGGTGAGGGTGTGGCGGTCATCGTGACAGACGGTAATGTATATGCACCAGTGGATGGAGAAATTTCCATGATTGCGGATACACTGCACGCCTTTGGCATTTCTACAGAGGATGGACTGGAACTTCTCGTCCATATCGGGATCAACACGGTAGAGCTGGAAGGGAAAGGATTTACGGCGAAAGTTCAGGAGGGTGATAAAGTTAGGGCAGGACAGCTGCTTTGCGAGGTGGACATGAAGCTGATGAAGGCAAAAGGCTATAAGATGCACACGCCTATTCTGATGACAAATGCGGATGAATGCAGGGATATCCAGCTGATTCCGGATAAATATGCCAAAGCAGGGAAAACTACCGTTATCACCTATCGAAAATAAGAAAAGAAAGATCAGGAGGTTTTATTTATGTCAAAACAATCATATGCTATAACCGTTGCCGGAGGCGGCAGCACCTTCACTCCGGGGATTGCCTTGATGCTCCTGGAGGAGCGGGAGCGTTTTCCGATTCACAAGATCATGTTTTATGATAACGATGCAGAGCGTCAGGAGACCGTGGCAAAGGCCTGCGAAATCTATCTTAGGGAAAATGCACCGGATATTGAATTTGGTTACACCACAGATCCGAAAACGGCATTTACCGGGATTGATTTTGTCCTTGCCCACATCCGTGTCGGCAAATATGCCATGCGTGAGCTTGATGAAAAGATTCCTCTTAAGTATGGCGTTGTAGGGCAGGAGACCTGCGGACCGGGGGGTATCGCCTATGGAATGCGTTCCATCGGAGGCGTTCTGGAGATCCTGGACTATATGGAAAAATATTCGCCGGAGGCATGGATGTTGAATTATTCCAATCCCGCGGCGATCGTTGCGGAGGCAACCCGCCGTCTTCGTCCAAATTCTAAAATTTTAAATATCTGCGATATGCCCATCGACTTAGAGGAAAAAATGGCAAATATGGTGGGACTGAAATCCCGGAAAGAAATGCAGGTTGGATATTATGGACTGAATCACTTTGGGTGGTGGTACAAGATCTATGACAGTGAAGGTAATGACCTCATGCCGGAGATTAAAAAGCATGTGGCGGCAAATGGGTTTGCCGATGGGATTGCGGAGACTAACCAGCACATTGATGACAGCTGGAAGGAAACCTTTGTAAAGGCGAAAGATGTCTATGCTATCGATCCTGATACGATTCCCAATACGTATCTCAAATATTATCTGTATCCGGATTACGTGGTGGAACACTCCAATCCGGAACATACCCGTGCTAAAGAGGTGATGGAAGGCCGTGAAAAGACAGTATTTGGGGCATGCCGGGAAATCATTGAAAAGGGGACTGCAAAGGACTGCGGGTTTGAGGCGGACGCTCACGCCACCTATATCGTGGATCTGGCATGCGCCATCGCAGAAAACACAAAGGAGAGATTTCTTCTCATCGTTCCCAACGAGGGGGCAGTGGAAAATTTTGACCGGACGGCAATGGTTGAGATCCCCTGTATCGTTGGATCAAACGGATATGAACGCATCTGCCAGGGGGCGATACCACAGTTCCAGAAGGGCCTTTTAGAGCAGCAGGTCAGTGTGGAGAAGCTGGTAGTAGAGGCATGGATCGAGGGAAGCTATCAGAAGATGTGGCAGGCGCTCACCCTGTCTAAAATTGTACCCAGTGCCCGGGTGGCTAAGCTGATCCTGGATGACATGATCGAGGCAAATAAGGATTATTGGCCGGAACTGAAGTAAGATCGGAGGTATGGTTATGGGTAGGAAAAGGGAACAGATAAAAATCCTGGCAGACTATCACGAAAAAGACAGGTGGTTTACCATCGCCAAAACCCTTCTGACACTGGCTCCGTTGATAGCAGTGGGATATCTGCAGATGTTTGCGGGAGGCAGTGATATTTCTTCTCTCCTGCAGAAGAACCCACAGATTACCGTTACCTTTCTGACCGCGATGACGGGACCATTTACCGCGTATCTGCTGGGATTTGCACAAAAACATCTCTATGAGGGAGATGCAGCGTATCTTATGGCACATCTGGCGCTGATCTTTGTGGCTGAATCGCTGCTGCGGAATGTGGTCTATATGATCATCATTACGTTTTTGATGTATCTGGTGTATCAGATGACGGGGGTTTCGCCGCTGGCTTCCCTGCGCAGCAAGCTGCGAGACCATTTTTTCCGGGATCTTTCCGGATGTTTCGTACTGATTTTCTTCTGTTCCTTTTGCTTATTTGCCTCACTGCGGCTCGGTATGTAAAGGGGCATTTAGGGAACCATGAGTCTGAAAAAGGCTTCTGGTTCCTTTTTTCGAGAATCGTCAAAAATATGTTACACAATAACACAAAGAAAAATAGAAAAAGATACCTATCTTGGGAAGATTTTAACACCAAATAAAAAAAGAAGCCTTCTGTACTTTTGTATAAAAGGAGATAATATTTTTTGTGCAATACTAACAAAAAATTGTTTTATACCTGCCACAAATTGCATAATATGTCAAAAAAATGGCTGTATTGGTCATTGTACAACGTTTTTCTGTGTATTATACTAAGCCCATAAAAAATATTTATCAAAAAGGAGGCATAATTTTTATGGGGTTACAACTTAAGAAAGCAGCAAGAGCGGTACTGGTAGGGTGTCTTTTAGTTGCTATGGTGATCGGTGTATTTCCGATTCAGGCACCGGAGGCAAAAGCAGCTAGTGATGCGGTGGTCAACCTGAATACGAAGTATCAGGAGATACGAGGATTTGGTGGAATGAATCACCCAACCTGGGCGGGAGACCTGACAGCGTCCCAAAGAGAGACAGCGTTTGGCAACGGTGATAATCAATTGGGATTTTCT
>JAAVZE010000084.1 GCA_022791495.1 Eubacterium sp. | reverse complement strand
CCGGAAGATATCATCGAGGACCTGCGTGCAAACTTCAATGGAGAGTGCTCTGAGGTAGGTATGTATCTTGCTATGTCCCGCGTGGCGCACAGAGAAGGTTATCCTGAGATCGGCCTTTATTGGGAGAAAGCAGCATACGAAGAGGCTGAGCATGCGGCTAAGTTCGCAGAGCTTCTTGGTGAGGTTGTTACAGACAGCACAAAGAAAAATCTTGAAATGCGTGTAGAGGCAGAGAATGGTGCGACAGCAGGAAAAACCGATTTGGCAAAACGTGCAAAGGCTCTGAATCTGGATGCGATCCATGATACCGTGCATGAGATGGCTCGTGACGAGGCTAGACATGGCAAAGCATTTGAGGGTCTGCTGAAGAGATATTTTGGGTAAGAAAAAAATAGCTTAAAATAAGGATTTGTGATATTTCCGGGGTGTACGGGCGATAGCTCGTACACCCGTTTTTTACTGTAAATCGTTAATGAAATGAAATAGAAAATGTGTTATACTGAACTACATAGACTATTGTTAAACAGATAAAAAATTTAAAAAGGAGGGGTAATATGGCGGAACCAATTCAAAAATATTTAGATGATATAAAAATACAGCAATATAAAACAGATATTGGTTTTAAAACATTGATGGAAGGAGTAAATGATAATATATATATTATTCCCAAATATCAGCGCAAATATAAATGGGATAAAGAACGGTTACAGGCACTGGTTCAGTCATTGATCTGTGATTTTCCAATCCCTCCAATTTACACATATCGCAATAAGAAAAATCAGTTGGAAATATTGGATGGACAGCAAAGAATATTTAGTTTGTTTTTCTATTATATAGGAGAATATGTAGATACCCAAAAGAATAGTGCTGTTGATTACCAAAAACTTGATGTATCAGGAAGAAGTTTCAAGGAAGCGTTGAAAGATGCTTACACACTTTCTCCGTTGGAAACTAAAATGGTGCTTGATAATGGCAAAGAAATAGATGTGAGTTATGCAAATCTTCCAGCTGAAGTAAAAAGAATGGTTGATTATGTGTCGCTGACTGTAGTGGAAATTCGATGGGTTAACCAGGAAAAAAAGGCGGAGACGATACAGCAGATTTTTAAGAATCTGAATAAAGGTGGTATAAATCTTAAACCGCAGGAGATCAGAGACGGGGTATATGACTGTAGGTTTTATGATATGCTTCATAATATTAATGATAACAACCCAGCATGGAGAAAGCTATGGGGAAAGGAGAGCGCAGAAGGAAAAGATATGGAGACATTGCTGACTTTATGTGCTTACCGTAAGCATGTCACATTTGATGGTAAGAAATTTCATATAGAAAATTATACAGGAAGACTAGCTAATTTTTTGGATTATTTTTCGGAATTTGTCTTTCAGATTGAAGAGAATAAAATAATAGAGGAGTATAAAGATAGCATTGAGCGTTTTATCAGTCAGATGAAAGTCGGAAAAGTAATGAATCAGAAAGTGACATTATTAACCAGCGCATATATTGTCTGTGAAAAGTGTAATATAAAGTATGAAATTACAGACGAAATCCTGGATGAGGTGAAATACTCAAAATCGTATAAGGAGAATACGGACCAGGGTACATTTGGAAAAGGGAAGATGACAGAAAGGTGGAAAGGTGTTTATGAAATTTTGTCAAAGCGTGGTAAATAATGCTGTGAAAGTTTTGATACAGAAAAAAATGAAGCACATGCATACGATTCTAATTGGGGAAAATGCAAGCGGTAAATCAGCAGTTATAAGAGAATATATTATGGAAATGCTGGATCGGGGCGAAGGAATTTATTATATTGATTCGGTTAATAGATGCTTTGATGTTTCAAAAGTGTCGACACCCTATACACAAATACAAAATTCAAGTAACATGGGGATTGTTAAAACGAGGGTGGAGAGGGAGTATTTTAATTTAAAAGATACATTTAGTTTATTTGGAACCTTAAATGATCAGATCGAATTAATTTATCTGGAATATGAGAAGGAATTGCAGGAGATATTAAAGAGTTTTCTTGGCATTTCTTTTGAAATGAAAGGAATTAAAGAGAAAGAAGTCCGATTTGAGGCAGAATCAGAAGGAACACTTTCAAGTGGGATCCAGGCTCTCGTGCGGATGTTTTTGGAATTATTATATTTAAATGATATGGTAGAAAATATTGTTATGGTAGTTATTGATGAGATTGACGAATTTCTATCCCCTGCGAATGCGGGAAAAATTTTGAATTTTCTAATTGCTCGTTTTTCTAAAATGAATTTTCTTGTATCCACACATTCCAGTGAACTGGTTAAAAATTCAAAGCATTGTAATATAATGATTTTATATCATGAGGATATAGAAATGGTTGATTCGGATGATTTTTGTGATGATTGTGATGTGGCGGCTCTATTTGAAAAAGTATTTCCTGTTGGTGCTTCTGAAAGGGATACTGTAGAAGAAAAATTGAGAATTTTATTGAACAATCGGATTTCTCGAGTATGGACAGAAGATAATAAACTAGAATTATCTCGTTTGGAGGGGATGGATTTAACGAATTCACAGAAGTTATTAGTGCAGCAGATAAAGGAGTGGTAATGTATTGGATAGTTTGCTCATAATTGATATACCAGACTTTTTAGTTGAATATGAAGCAGATGTGCAATATGGATATTCTTCAGAAAGATCAAAAGGGAATTTAAGAAGTGTTCTTGAGAAGGCCAGTAGAGGATATTGCATGTACTGTTACAGAAGAATAGTGGTAGACGGGATTGGGACGGGACATCTGGAGCATGCGGTAGAGAAGGATTATTCTCCTAAGCTGGAACAATGTGTACCTAATATAGGGATTGCATGTAGCAAATGTAATTTAAGTTACAAAAAGAAAGAACAACAGTCTAGAATAATTCCTGATGATGAAATACAGATTTTTGAGGAAGGAAACTGTAAACTCAATTGCACTGTTCCCTGCAGTAAATATTTGAGAATAAAATCTGTGTATTTGAAAAACAGAACCGCACACATTATATTACAGCCTGGCGGGGTATGGGGAGAAGATTCTGGAAATCCATTACGCCTGCAATATGATGTGCTGCAGTCCAAATTTCAGCCAAGTAATAAATATGAGTATTCGGAACAAGAAATAGAATTTATAGAGGATCATATAAGACGGTTTCGATTAAATGGAGAAAGAGAAAAAACTAAACAATTAACTGCTTTTTTAAAAGATACTATTGATCATGAGGGATTTTATACAAATATGGAATATAATCATTATATTGTGGAATTATTTGTTAATCGGTTAGAAGGAAAAACAAGGGAGGAAATTCTTAAAATATGTGAGTCACTGTACATAAAAGCTGTGATGAAATTTCAGGGTCAATAGCCGTGTATGAACTTATGAAACACTTTTGATACAAATATGTGATATTCTGTTCTCTCGATGCGTGATATAAGGAGAATTTTTTGGAATGGAGGGCAAGATGATAAAAATACTGATTGTAGAGGATGAAGCCCCCATCTCCAATCTCATATCCATGAGTCTGGAGAAAGCGGGGTATCAATGTGAATGTGCATTTGACGGGATGGAGGCAGCGGACAGGCTGGAAGAAGAGCACTACGACCTGGTTCTGCTGGATATCATGCTGCCCAAAGTAGACGGCTATGAGCTGATGGAGTACATTCAGCCGATGGGGATTCCGGTTATTTTCCTGACAGCAAAATCAAATGTGGAGGATACGGTAAAGGGGCTTGAGATGGGGGCAGAGGATTATCTGACAAAGCCCTTTGAGATTGTGGAACTGCTGGCGCGGGTGGAGGTAGTGCTCCGACGATACGATAAAAATGAACAATATTTACGGGTGGAGGAAGTGGAAGTTGATACCCGTTCCCGGACCGTAAAGAAAGATAAAAAAGTGGTACGTCTGACCAATAAAGAGTATGAACTTCTGCTTATGTTTATAAAGAATAAGAATATTGCATTGTTTCGTGATGTGATTTATGAAAGAATATGGGAGAAGGATTATACCGGGGAAAGCAGGACAGTAGATCTTCATGTGCAGCGTCTGAAAAGAAAACTGGGCTGGGAGGAAAAGATAAAAACCATCTATAAGATCGGTTACAGATTGGAGGTATAGATCCTTGAAAATAACATGGAAATTGTTTTTTTCAACCGTGATCACAATGATCGTAACATTTTGTCTGGCAGGGTATTTCTTGATCTCTGCCCTTTTTCAATCTGGGTATGAGCAGGCAGTGGATGGAGCCATCAACGTGGACCAGTTGTTTCTGCTTGAGTTTGGAAATTATATGGTGGGTGTTTCAAAGGAAGAAGATGCGGACCGGCATATTGGCGCCCTCGCCAATGAACTGTTGACGGAAAATATACAGGTGCACATACGAAAAGAAGATGGCACTATTTTGTATTCCAACACATCGTTACCTGAACATAAGATAGACGTGAAAGCAGAAGCGGAAGGGATGACCAGACGTCTTGTAAATTATGAGGGGAATTATTATATTCAGGTAAAAAGCCGGGTCACAGTGGAGGATATGGTGTATCAGGCAGTACTTTTTCATGATGTCACAGACCTTTTTATAAAAAGAGAAGAAGAGATACAGATCTATCATCGTTTTCTCATTCTTTTCCTGCTTCTGGACGGGCTGGTCAGCCTGATTCTGGCAGGGTGTATCGTCCGGCCGATTAAAAAAATTTCCCGGAGTGCGGGACGTATTGCAGGAGGGGATCTGGAACACCGTATTCGTATCCGGGGAGGGGATGAGATCAGCCGTCTGGGATCGGACTTTAACCGCATGGCGGACAGCCTGGCAGGCAAAATACAGGAGCTGGAGGACGCAGCGAAGAGGCAGGAGGAATTTATCGGCAGCTTTGCCCATGAATTGAAAACTCCCCTCACCTCCATTATCGGATATGCGGATCTGCTGCGTTCCAACCGTCAGACGGAAGAGCAGCAGTTCTTATGTGCCAATTATATTTTTAGGGAGGGAAAGCGGCTGGAGAGTTTATCATTTCGGCTGCTGGACTTGATCGTTCTGGAAAAAAGCGAGCTGCACCTCTGTAAAATAAATGCGATGGATTTTTTGCAGGAGATCCAGGGAATCCTAATGCCAGTTATGGAGAATAAGGGGAAAAAGCTGGTGGTTTCGGCCGAAGAGGGAATATTGTGGGGAGAACCGGAGCTGTTGCACTCGGTTTTCATTAATTTGGCAGACAATGCGGCGAAGAGTACTGCAACGGTCATCGTGTTAAGCGGTAAAGCAATGGAAAATGAGTATGAGATCGAAGTGTGTGACAATGGACAGGGGATTCCGGAAGAAGAGCTGGTCAGGATCACAGAGGCATTTTATATGGTAGATAAATCCAGAAGCCGCCGTCAGGGGGGCGCGGGATTGGGACTTGCCATCTGTCAGAAGATTCTGGATCTGCATGAGGCGACGATGAATTTTGAGAGCCGCCAGGGAGAGGGGACCTGGGTAAAAATCCGGTTTCCCGCCAATGTGGCCGAACCTGCAGATACTATAGAAGCAAAGGAGGAAAAAGGTTGAAAAAATATGTTATGTCCATCACAGTGTTTCTATTGTTCCTGGTAATAACAGCCGTGTGTTTTTATCTGCCTCCCAGACTTTTTATGCTGAGTGATAATCAGAGGACCAAGGAGACCCCGGTGGGGAAAGAGGATATCGTGATTCAGGTTAATGCCCAGATCCCTTTTATAAATAAACTGGAACTGATCTATTTTCAGCCGTCAAGTCTGGAATTGATTCCGGTGAGCCAGGGTACAGACCAGGAAAATGATCTGGAGGAGGTGCTGCGGCAGGAGATCTCAACGCTGAAAAAAGCAAAAGCTCTGCCCAAAAAGTTTCATCCTTATTATGATAGTCTGATCCTGGAGCGGAATTTTGTGATAAATACAAATAATCCAGAAGAATATATGTATATCTGGAAGATGGACATGCCTGGTAAAGACGGCAGCATGACGCTGCAGGCGGCCATCGAGGAAGAGAGCGGGAAAGTAGTTTATTTTAGCCTGTACAGTAAGGACACGGAACTTCCCATTGAGAGGATGCAGAAGGGATATTGTAATTACCTGGGGATGGATGGTCTTATAGATTCCATATATTTTTCACAGCAGGATATGTTAGGGGGGTATGATTTTGTCACGGGGATCTATGCCTATGAATACTTAGGCTACATGGGAAATATAGGGATAGATGAAAAATACAAAGGAAAAATCCAGGGAAATGATTCTACTGTGTCAGAAAGCTATTAAAATATTATTCTGTAGCTTTGAATGAAACAATTATGATACAACGCCGAGTTATCCTGTCTATATCAACAAAGGACAGGAGTGGTCGGGATGGGCAGAAAGAGATCAAAAAATATATATAGCAGGAGGCGTAATCGCATACGCTGGGGACGGATCCTGTTTATTCTTCTGGTGCTGGTTGTCATGGGAATCGCGGCCTGCACAAACCGGGCGGAATATGAGAGTGGAGCGGCCAGGGCGCAGGAGGGAAGAGAAGAGGAAAGTAGGGAGACGCAGGAGCATACAGGGGAGACTTTGACAAAAGCTGAAAAACCTGTGCAGAAAAGCAAAGACAACGATATTCGTCAACTGCTTCGGAACGATCCCTATCGGAAAGAACTTCTTCAGCGCTATCAGAAGGATGAAAGAGTGTATGAGATCGCGAAGAACCGGAACGCTTATCCAGATAAATTAATCGAGACACTAATCCAGTATCCGGAGACGATAGATTTTGTGCTGGGCTACCCGGAGCGGAAAGAGTGGAAGAATAAAGAGATCAAAATCACAGAAGAGGTGGTTCGGGGGGAGATTCCATTATTCATACAATGGGACAAACGCTGGGGTTATATTCCTTATGGGAACAGTATTGTGGGAATCAGCGGATGTGGGCCGGTCTGCCTCTCCATGGTGATCATGGGACTTACTGGAGATACCAAATACGATCCGGCGTGGCTGGCTTCCTACAGTGAAATAAATGGTTTCTGGGTGGATGGAGTTGGCACCAGCTGGGAGCTTATGGGAAGAGGGGCAGAAGAACTCGGTCTCAATGTGGAGCGTCTTCCGCTGCAGTGGGAGATGATCCGCAGCAGGCTGAACAGGGGAAATCCTGTTATCTGTAGTATGAAGCCCGGTGATTTCACATATAAAGGGCACTTTATCGTACTGACAGGTATTACCAAAGAGGGAAAGGTTACCCTGTGCGATCCCAACAGCCAGGTAAACAGCAGGAAGAAATGGGATCCCCAGCAAGTTGTAGCACAGATGAAAAGTGCGTGGTCGTACCAGTGGAGCGGGAGGAAAAAGGGATATTAATATAGATATGGGCAAATGTGCCAAAAAAAGATTCGTCATTCCAGACGGATCTTTTTGTCTTTTTCTTCGGTATATGATAAAATAAGTTCTAACGAACATATTGGCAAGTTGCTTCGCAACTTAGTATGTGCAGAAACCATGCACAGAAATTATGATAAAATAAGTTCTAACGAACTTATTGGAAAGGAAAAGGGAAGGGATGAAAAAACGCTGGATACTGCAGACAAAACCGGGGGATTTTCGTGGCATGGCAGAGCGGTATGGGATGTCACCGGTGACGGCACGGTGCATGGTAAACCGGGGAATCTGTGGGGAAGAAGAGATTGATACATATCTAAAGGGCGGTCTGGAGAAGCTGCACTCGCCCTGGCTGTTTGCTGATATGGAGCGGGCGGTCCAGATCATACTGGAACATAAGGAGAGCTGCGGAGCCATTGCCTCGGATTTTGATTGTGACGGGATATTTTCCGCTTTTATTTTAAAAAAAGGGTTTGAAGCCTGTGGCATCGACAGCAGGATCTATACCCCTGACCGGGTAGAGGAGGGGTATGGGCTGAACCGGCGCATTGTGGATGAGGCGGCAGCAGAGAATGCGGCTTTTCTTATCACCTGTGATAACGGCATTGCGGCGCTGGAGGAGGTCAAATATGCCGAAGAACGGGGACTTCCTGTGATCGTTACGGATCATCATGAGGTGCAGGAAGAGCTTCCGGAGGCGGATGCCGTGGTGGATCCCAAACGGGAGGACTGTTCCTATCCCTTCAAAGGATTGTGCGGAGCCGGAGTGGCATTTCAGCTGGTCAGTGCTCTGTATGAAAAGCTGGGCATCGCTCTGGAAAAAAGGGAAGAACTGCTGGAATATGTGGCGATCGCTACGGTGGCAGATGTGATGGAGCTGCGGGGAGAGAACCGGGTTCTGGTAAAGGCTGGCCTCCGACGGCTGGGGGAGACGAAGAATGTCGGTCTGAGGGCACTTTTAGAGGTACAGGGACTTTCCGGCAGAGACATCAAGGCATACCATGTCGGCTTTGTCCTTGGCCCCTGTTTCAATGCAGCGGGGCGAATCAATACGGTGGAGAAGGCTTTCACACTTTTAGAGGAAACCGATACCAGAAGGGCATTGGAGTTGGCGGAGGAATTAAAGGAGATCAACGAGACGAGAAAGCAGATGACCGAGGAGGCGGCCAGAGAGGCCTTTGATCTTCTGGAACAGAGCGGGAAGATAGATCAGCCAGTCTATATTCTGCATTTGCCGGAGTGCCACGAGAGCCTGGTGGGCATCGTGGCGGGAAGGATCAAGGAGGCATATCATCATCCGGTCATCGTGTTTACCTCCGTGGGAGAGGGGCTTGTGAAGGGATCCGGGCGATCCATCGAGAACTATCATATGTTTGAGAAATTGATGGCATGCAGCGACCTCATGATACGGTTTGGCGGCCACCGGATGGCTGCGGGGATGACGCTGCGCCGGGAAGATCTGCCAGAGCTGGAACGGAGACTTAATGAAAATGCCGGGTTGCAGACAGAGGATTTTCTGCCGGTGCTGGATATTGATGTCCCCCTCCCCGTAGGACATGTCTCGGAGAAGCTGATTGCGGATCTTGAGGCACTGGAACCTTTTGGCTGCGGCAACCCGAAGCCGGTCTTTGCCGAGCAGCATTTTCGGATCCTGCGGGCAGCAAGGAGGGGAAAGCATGCCAATGTGCTGACGATGAAGGTGGCGAATGAAGCGGGTACAACCATCGACGCCATCTGCTTTGATGATATAGACGGGTTTGAGAAGCTGATCTGTCAGGAGTGGGGAGATGCGGAGCTGGAAAAACTTTATACCGGAAAGGAAAATGCGGTGGATCTTGGGCTGGCATATTATCCGTCGTTAAATGAATACGGAGGATTTCGCACACTGCAGATCGTGGTGACAGATTTTTGCCGGATCCATCGGAAGACGGACACAGCGGCATTAGACAGGGAAGAAAAAGAAAAGAGGGCAGGCAGATGATAGAAATTAGTCTTTGTATGATCGTAAAAAATGAGGAGAAGGTACTGGCAAGATGTCTTGACAGCATTGCCGACCTGATGGATGAGATCATTATCGTGGACACGGGATCCACAGATTCAACGAAGGAGATCGCGGCAAGGTATACCGATCAAATCTATGATTTTGAATGGGTGGAAGATTTTTCGGCAGCGAGAAACTTTTCATTTTCCAAAGCTACCAGAGATTATATTTATGCAGCGGATGCTGACGAGGTTCTGGACGAGGAAAACCGGCAGAGATTCCGGGAACTCAAAGAACTGCTTCTGCCAGAAATCGAAATTGTCCAGATGAAGTACTGCAACCAGCTGTCCCAGGGAACGGCATATAATTTTGATGCGGAATACCGCCCGAAGCTTTATAAGAGACAGCGGGAATTTGTGTGGATCGAGCCGGTGCACGAGATGGTCCGCCTGGATCCGGTGGTATATGACAGTGAGATCTGTATTCAGCACATGCCGGAAACACTTCACAGCGGCAGGGATTTTCAGATTTTTCAAAAGCAGATTAAAAAAGGGATGCGGCTGTCTAAACGTCTGCATCATATGTATGCCATGGAGCTGTTCATATCGGGAGAGGACGCGGACATTTTGGAAGCAGAGCCCTTTTTTGCGGCATCGGCAGAAGATACTTCCCGCAGTCTGGATGAAGTCAGGGAGGCAGCATGCGTTGCGGCGAGAGCGGCCAGGCTCCGGGGGGACAGTCATATTATTTTGAAAATGTGCCTGAAGGATCTTCTGTCAGAGGGCTCTTCGGAGATGTGTTATGAACTGGGGGAATATTTCTTTGCCAGAAAAGATTACGCCGAGGCGGCGATGTGGTATTATAATGCGGTTCACGAGACCCAGAGTGTTCTATATATCCGTACATCAGAACTGGCAGAAAAGAAATACCAGGAGTGCTTGACTTTGAGTGGGCTCCAGGATTTATAATAGAGAAAAGAGAATATACCAGGAAATGAGGGAAATGAATGTCAGAAAAGTTAGATCAGCTGCGGGGGGAGATCAATAAGGTAGTGAAGGGAAAAGCTGGTGTGGTGGACAAGGTTCTCTGTGCCATGCTGGCGGGAGGACATATTTTGCTGGAGGACATTCCCGGTGTGGGGAAGACCACCCTTGCGATGACCATCGCCAAAGCCATGGCGCTGACCTACCGGAGAGTCCAGTTCACACCGGATGTACTTCCCAGTGATATCGTGGGCTTTTCCATGTACAATGCACAGACCAAAGAATTCGAGTACCGGGAGGGAGCGGTTTTTGCCAATTTGTTTCTAGCCGATGAGATCAACCGTACCTCCCCGAAGACACAGTCTGCGCTCTTAGAGGCGATGGAGGAAGAAAAAGTGACGGTGGATGGTGTGGAGCATCTGCTTCCTGCCCCCTTTACGGTGATCGCCACGGAAAATCCGGTGGGGTCGTCGGGAACCCAGATGCTTCCGGAGTCCCAGCTGGACCGTTTTATGGTCTGCCTTTCCATGGGGTATCCGGCCCACGAGGATGCCGTAAATAATTTAAAGAACGATGGTTCCAAACCTCTTCTGGATCTCCGGGAGATTATGACAGTGCCGGAGTGGCAGGCATTGAAGGAGTGCGCGGAAACCTGCTACGTCAGTGACGAGATGTATGATTATGTGGTCAGGCTTACAGAGCAGACCAGAGAAAATGTGTATGTCCTGCTGGGGGCGAGTCCCCGCGCCAGTATCGCGTTGCTGCGTATGGCCAAGGCGATGGCGGTTATGAGGGGCAGGGATTACGTTGTGCCGGAGGACGTCAGGGATGTATATTATGATGTGTTTGGCCACCGCGTGAAGCTGGGGACGAAAGCAAAGGCAGAGGGGATGACTGTAATAGAAGTGCTGATGCAGGTATTTGACGGGGTTAAGGTGGTGAAGCCGTGAAACGCTTACGATACATACTGGAATATGTGCTTTTGTTTGTGGCAAACGGGATCATGCTCTGGTTCTTCCGGGGGTATCTGAATCTCTTGATCGCGGTGGCAATGATCCTGCTTTTTTTCTATGCCTTTTTTTCCGTTCATTTCGTAAAAAAATATGTGTCACTGGAAATGAAGGCGCCGGCAGAGGAAATCCCTAAAAACACAGAATTCTTGATCCGGTTCCGGCTGGGGAACCGATGCTGGTTCCCTCTGGTGACGGCAAAAGTATTTCTGCGGACAGGAAATAGTTTTCTTGGCAGTTTGACGGAAAATATTCTTTCTCTGCCACTGAGGCCGGGAAAGACAGTAGAGGTACAGTATCCACTGACTTCCGCTTATGTGGGGAATGTGGAAGTCTGCTGTGAGAAAATTGTCTTGTATGATCTGCTGGGCTTTCATCGTGTGACGGTAAATATCCAGGCGGCAGAGAGCGTATATATCCTTCCCGCGGGGGGAAGAGAGGAAGAATTTGTCCTCAATGATTATGAGGCAGGTATGGATGAAGTAGAGGAAAGCAGGCTTTCCGGCAGCGATTTTTCCGACGTGAGCCAGGTTCGGGAGTACATTCCTGGTGATGCCATGAAAAATATCCATTGGAAGCTCTCCGCCAAAAAAGATATTCTGATGGTAAAGGAACGTCTTCACATGTCCTCCCGCAAACTTCTGCTTGTGCTGTCTCTCGATAAGGAGGAGGCAGAAAAGACCGATGGGGCAGTGGAGCGGTTATTTTCCTTTGGAGCCTTCTGCCTCTCGAACCGTGTGCCGGTGACTCTGTTCTGGTGGAGCGACAGATATCATGAGATCCGGCAGGAAACAGTGGAATCCGAGGAGGATTGGAGGCAGCTGATGACCCGTCTGTTTCATGATCAGGCAGGAAACGGATATGTGGAGGAACATTTTCGGTCGGGATATCCGGGGAAGGGATATATTCTTGTAAAAAATGATGGGATCCGGGCAGTAGGATAAAGGGATATATGCTGTCGGCGTCGATGTGATGAGGTGAAGCTATGGGGATTTTTAAGAAAAAAGAAAATATGGATCTGCAGATCACGGTCTCCGAGGGAGTTCGTGTGGGGCGCCCTCTGGCTGCAGAACGTCAGAATGCCCTGCTTAGCTGTGTTCCCAAGGGGATCTTAGTGTATATGGTGGTTTTTGGGTCACTGGGAGGTTTTCTGTCTGCCTTTCATGTAGAATGCACCTATCTACTTCCGGGAATTCTTCTTCTGGTTTTTGCCCTGTATTTCAGCGGATTATTTGCCTTTCGCAGGGGACTGTATAAAGATATTGGATATATTGTGTTTTTTGTAATTTATGTCATCGGGATCTATCTGTTCAAAGCCTATGTCAACAGTGGGTTTGCGGCCATTGTCAATATGGTGAGGCAGAGAGGGGAGATGTATTTTGATCTGAATACCGGCAACGAGTTTGCGGAAAACATCGATAACCGCTACCTCACAGTTACGATCACTCTTATCTTCATTGGCATTTTTGAAGTTCTGTTGTTAAATATTTTTGTGTCCAATTATATGAGTCTGAAATTAGCGGTATTCCTGGCGGTACCTATGTATGGCATACCGCTGTATTTTGAGGTGGAGCCGGATCTCCCCTTTACCCTGTGCATGCTCGGCGGTCTCATGGGGATCTGGATCTTTAAAAACAGCGGGCATTTTAGTGACGGCAGCAGCCGGAAGCGGTTTGAACAGGAAGAGAAGGGGAAGGTGCCGGAACTGGCCTATACCCAGGATAATCACGTATATGGAGGCGTCCTTCTGGCAGTTCTGTGCTGTGTGCTTCTGGTGGGTGTCTTTACCAGTTTTTACACGGAACATGATTTTGAAAAAAGGAAAGGGATCAATTCTTATAAGGCGGCGACAGAGGACGGGGTATCCGGATTTTTGATGATCGGATTCCGCATCTTTTTCCCCAATTATTATCAGTCTGGCGGTATGAGCGGCGGCTACCTGGGAAATATCTCTGCCCTTCGGCCCTCGAACGAAACCCATCTGATCGTAGAATTTGTACCTTATGATACGAATCCAGTCTATCTGAAAGCCTATACCGGAGTGGAGTATACCGGGGACCGCTGGCTGGATGGTTATGATCTGACTGGGACGGAGTTTGGCAATTCTCCCTATTTTAAGGTGGAGAGCATGGCAGAAGAGGCGAAGCAGCTGGCAGGTCTATATAAGAGACAGCAAAAAAAATACGGGAAAGGGATTATGAAGATTACCAACCGGGCGGCCAATCCCAATTATGTCTACTATCCCTATTTTACAAAGTTTGATGATTACAGTGAATATACCAGCAACAAAGATCAAATATTTTTGCCGGGCAGCATCAATGAGACAAAGGAATTTACCTATTATCCCAATATCAATTATGAGGCGCAGATCCGGAAAGCGGCTTCTCTTGTTCCGGGGATGGAGACAGTTTTGGGAACTTCGGCGTATACATCAGTTGCTGGCCGAAACGAGGAGGCTGTGGACCAGTTTATCCAGGAGGCGGGGTTAGGGCAGGGAGATACGGATGCGGTGCAGAAGGTGGTGGAGCATTTTCGTAAAGAATATTCTTACAGCTATAGTCCCGGAAGGGTGCCAGGAGGGGATGACTTTGTAAATTATTTTCTGGAGGAGAATAAAAAGGGGATTTGTTCTCATTTTGCGTCGGCGGCAACATTAATTTTTCGGAGACTGGGAATTCCTGCTAGGTACGTGGAGGGGTATGCCTTTGGCTATGGACAGATTATGAATTCTGAAAAAATTGATCCAGAAGAAATCGACACAGAAGAGAAATGGTATCGGGGCCACCGGCTTCTGAAAGAAGAGGATGCCCGGATGGTGGAGGTAAAAGATTCCAATGCCCATGCCTGGGTGGAGATCTATCAGGAGGGGAAAGGGTGGATGATCGTGGATCCCACGCCGGCGGTATCCGAAGAAAGCACCGGTGGGAATGGGGGGCTGCTGAATTCCGTGAGAAACTTCTGGGAAAATTCTCCAAGTTTAAGTATTGACGGTGATTTCTCCGGCTTAAATCTTGGGTTCCTGAAATCTGACAGTGTCCGTCTGGCAGCTATCGGTGTAATGGCATTGGCCCTTTTCCTGTTATTTGCCAGAATTGCCGTGATCCGTATCTACCGCTTCTGCCGATGGCACACACAGGATCTGAGAGGGAACATGCTTTGGTATTATGGGGAAGTCTGCCGGAAAAAAAGCTGGCGGGATGAGGAATTTAGAAAGCTCTCGGTGCCTTCGGAACAGGTTCAATATCTGATGGAAAAATGTGATGCGGGAAAGAAGAAAAAATCACTTCCGCCAGATGCAGACCGGGTGGTGAGACTCTTAGAAGAGATCTGTTTTGCGCCGGGAGAGCCGGACAAAGAAGATTACCAGTACGTTTTAGAGGTGTTGAAAAAGATGCGATGATGGACTTCTTATAAAATTGAAAATAGCAACAGGTTGAACTGCCTTAAAACTTAAAACTACAGAGGCAGTTCTTTTTTTGTCTAGTAAAGGGACAAGATGCCTCTGTTTGTCGTTTTATGTCGAAATCTGCGATGAAAAGTTCTGGACTTTAAATGATGTATCAGATAATATTTATATATATAAAAAAATAACAAATATACTATAAATTTTAGAGAAAGCTTGAGTAAAATTATTATGGTTTCTAATGAAAAAGTGGGTTTTAATTCCAGAGTACGTTTATTAAAAGGTGAGGATTGCACTTTAATATCCAATATGGATAATGGCGAGTGTCTATTTTTGTCTAATGAGTGTGTAAATATAATAGAAAAGTCAATAGAGGAAGATCTAACATATTATCAGATAATTGAAGCTATAGAGGATAAAGCGTCGAAAGAATATATGGTTAAACTTATATTAAAGCTAGAGCAGTTGTGTATGTGGAACGACATGGATATACAAAATATGAAATCAGAGTTTTTAAATTTCTCTATAGACATTACAAACAATTGTAATCTGAGATGTAAACATTGCTGTGTTAGTGCTGGTGATCAAAAAAATGGAACAGATTTACCAACTGAGAAAATGCTTACGGTTGTAAAAAGAATTGCCGAGTTAAAGCCGGCAAGTATAACAATTTCCGGAGGGGAACCCTTATATCGAGAAGACTTTGTAGCAATTACGGATCAGATCAGGCAATATTATAAAGGGGTTCTTATATTAATGACAAATGCTACTTTGATCACAGAATCCCTGGCAAAATACATTTCAGAAAAATATGATGCAGTAGATATCAGTATCGATGGAATTGACGAGGAAACTTGTAGCATTTTAAGAGGAAAAGGAGTCTTTGAAAAAACTTTAAAAGGGCTTAAACTGTTGAAAACATATAATATGAGAATTTCTGCCTCCATGGTTTTATCTAAAGAAACGAAAGAATTAAGAGATCAATTTTTAGAGTATTGTAAAAATATTTTACATGTGAAAGGCATTATTCGATGTTTTGAGGATACCGGAAGGGGAAATGATAATAAAAAAATGCTGGAAATCGATGATAATGATTGTAAATATGCAAATAAAGAAGATCTAGAAAAATATTTTCTTGAGCATAAAATCTTTCGAGTGCAACCTCAAATTTTTGCATGTAAGGGGGCTAGAACAGAATTCCAGATAAACCACTTAGGAGGTATATTTCCTTGTGCCTCTTTTATGGAAGATGAGTTTAGTTTGGGAAATATATTAGAAATTGAAAATTTAAAATTATATTTTGATAGGGGAGAATATAAAAAGACAGAGGGATATAAAAAATTTTATTCCTGGATGCCATTTAATCAAAAAGAGTGTGGTGAATGCAATAAACAATTACTTTGTTTTAGTTGTGCAAATACAGTAAGAAAGACTGTAGATCGTAAGGATTTTAAAAAATGGTGTAAGTATAATAATGAGTATTTTGATATGTATTGGAGATGTCATGGGACTGTTTAACATATGGGTTACACATAGTTGTAATTTGAATTGTAGTTACTGTTATGAATCTGGAATAAGAGAAGACATAAGTTTTGATCAAAAGCTATTTAATGATTTAATTTTTTTTATTGTAGAATCAAGTAAAAATTGGGAAGAAGTAATGATAAATTTTCATGGTGGAGAACCATTGATAAATTTTGAACTTATCAAGAGGGTAATTTATAAATTGGAGGATATTAATTTCAATTGTTTTTATTCTCTTACTACAAATGCAATATTATTAAATAAATCAATTTTAAGTTTTTTTAAAAAATATGAGGTTTCCTTATCTATTAGTATCGATGGAGACAGAACAAGTAATGATAAAAGTAGAAGGGACTGGAAAGGAAAAAGTGTATACGATATAGTAGTAAAGAAGATATCTTCATGTTTAGAAAATGGTATAGAACCTAGGATCCGAATGACAGTGGTTCCGGAAAATGTACAGTACTTATCTAATGGAGTTAAGAGTCTTTGGAAAATGGGGTGTAAAACATTGGTCGCAGCACCTGATTTATTCTCTCCCAGGTGGTCGATGGAGAATATCTCTCTTTTGAAACGGGAACTGAAAAAAATAAGAAATTTTAAAAATAATGGACAAAATACTTTTGATTTTTTTGATCATGATCCCTACCGGAAAAAGGGGAGATGTTGTGGAGGGGTTTATGAATACAGCATTGCTCCTACAGGCGATCTATATCCATGTACTTTTGTATATGGAAAAAAAGAATACTGTATAGGAAATATTAATACGGGAATTGACAATACGAAAATAAACAATTTTAGAGCTGTTTACTCCGAAGATAACTACAACTGTATAAAATGTAAAGATAAAGATTACTGCATTGCGAACAGATGTAAGTATATAAATATGGCAGTATGCAATGATTATCTGGAAGCGCCTAAACTGGTCTGCCAATTATATAATCTTTTGAAGCTGGATTAAAAAGTAAATCTATTATGGAATATAAAGGAGGTACATATGAAAGTTGATAATATAATGGATCAAATTGAATTGGATGATCAATTTGATATTGAGACACAAGGATGTCTGGATGACTGCATGGAGTTCTTCCAAAAATTTAATGGAGATTGGGCAGTAATAACAAGAACCGGAGAGTTTAAAGCAAATGGCAAAGAGAGTATCGCTGAAATAAGAAGAATCAAAAAAATTTTTGGTGTCTATTGTTATCGCAAATTTACGGCTAAAACTACTACCTTATGGTAGTATGATTTTTGAAAATAGTTAATTTGTAACATTATAATAGGTTTACTTTTTAATACTATTGTATGGATAACTAAATATGAATATAGCTGTAATAGATGATTTTGGAAAAAAAAATCACAAGTATTTTTCCTTTGAGAGCCAGAAAGAGTTTGATTTGAATTTTGAACATAACAGGGATGATAATATATCACATGGTGAAAGAGTGGTGCGAACCTTTTATAAATATAATAAGTCAAATGTTACGATTCAGATAATTTGTGTCAGGTCGATGGGGCTCAAAGAATGTTTTCAATGTCTTTTAGGTATGAACATTGATATGATTTTATTATGTTTTACAATAAAAGATAAATCTATTTATAATCAAATAACGGAATGGATTGATTTATTAGTAAGCAAAGGTGCTATTATTATTTGTTCCTGTTCCAATAATATAAAAGGAGAGGATTTTGGATTTCCGGCAAATCATCCAGCAGTACTTGGAGTCATCCAAGGGGTTTTTTTAGTTGCTGACCATTTCTATTTTGATAGCAAAGGGTATGATAAATATCTTATATATGCAGATGCAGCGCCAGAGTTTATAAAAGTTTCTGCAAATCGATATTGTATTTTTGGTGGCACAAGTAAAGCAGTACCTAAATTTGCTGCAGGTTTTGTGAATGCCTTAGAACGGGGAAAGGTTGATAAAAGTAATATCGTAGATTATTTAAGTGAGTATTCCTGTATTAAAGATGACGTCTTGTTTAAACAATGCAAGACAGGAAAGCTTTGGGATGTACAAAAGACGGAAGTAAATACTTTGATGAAAATTGTAAATGTTTTGGACAAATATCTTACTGAACCTATCGATACAGTTATATTTAGGGACGTCAGCATAAATGACATATGGGTAACAGAAGAAATTTTTGCAGAAATTTTAATAGATTTGTTTAAACTTTTTGATTTGCAGGTGAAAATCGAGGACTTGCATTTTTGTGAGTTTATGTCTGTTCATAGTTTGGCAAGATTTATTGAAAAGCAGGGAGTACATATAAAAAATGAATTATAGCATTAGTAATATCAAATTAAAAGCAGGACTAACATTTGTATGGAAATATAAAATGAATTTTTTATTGCTAATAATAATTTCTATTTTGGGATCCTCAATTTCTTATATTAATCCATACTTGAATATGTTGATTTTTGATATAGGAATTGGCAAAAAAAAAATTAAGCTTTTTCTCATATCAGTAGCTGGTATATGTATCGTATATGTTATACAGAATGTTTTTTCTATTATTAAATCTCTTTATAGTAAAAAAATTAATTATAAAATGGAGAAGGCGCTTAAGAACAGTGTTTTGAATTATGTATTGTTTACATCTAAAAAATTAAAAGAGGGGGAGATTAATGCACTGTTTTCCCATGATGTAAATGTTTTTTTAACACTTATAAATTCAGTAGGACAAGAATTATTTACTGATATAGCCGGCATTATACTGGCAGCCTGCTTTTTGATAAAAATAAATTTTAAGATGGCTGTTTTAGTAATGTTTTTGGAAGCAACTATTTTGATGATCCGGCTTAAAAGTAATGAAATTCTTAGTAAAAAAAGTGAAAAGACCAGGAATAGTTTTATTGATATAGCAGGAGTAGAAAATGAAATTATTTTAAATTACAAAAGCATATGCAGCCTTGGAGCAGAAAAATATTTTGTATCTAGGTACAATAGAGTTTTAGAGGCTAATTTTCGTGAAGAATATGAAAAAAACAAATTTTATAATTATTTGGGAGCCGGAATATCAATTTTGTCAAATGGGATCAGTAGTACTATATTATTGTTTGGTGGTTTGGGAGTGATCAGGGGACAAATGACGATAGGCCAGCTGGTATCATTTTTTCAATACACGTCTATGTTTATAAGTTCTTTGACATCTTTAACCGGAATACCATCCGAACTGTCTGCTAATGTTGCTTCTATAAAAAATGTTCTGGAGGTATTGGGGATTGAAAGTGAAAGAAATGTTGCCGAGGAAAAAGCATTAAGAAAAATTCATCAGATAGAGATTAAGAATCTAACTTTTTCATATACGGATAAGAATTTGATTTTTAAGAATTTAAATGTTATCTTTAAGAAGAATACTATAAATTATATAATTGGTAAAAGCGGGATTGGAAAAACCACATTGGCAAACTTGCTGCTGAAAAGGATAGATACAAAGGAAAATTATATCTGGTTTGACAAAGAAGAGTTAAACTCATTTGAAAAAAGACAACTGGCAAAATATATATCCTGGGTTTCCCAAGACTCCATTATCTTTAATGATACAATATGGAATAACATTACTTTAGGGGAACCGGCAGATATAGATGAAATAATCCCAATTTGTAAAGAGAGTATGATATGGGAAGATATACAAGCTATGGAAGATGGTTTAAATACTGTTATACATGGCTTTGGTGATAATTTATCTGGAGGTCAGATAAATCGAATATGTCTGGCAAGGGCAATTTTTATGGAAAAACCTATCATAATTATTGATGAAGGAACATCGGGGGTAGACACTGCTACTGAACGGAAATTAAAAATAAATCTTAATTCTTTTTTTAAAGATAGGATTGTTATTATAATTACACATAGTGAAAATTTTATTTCTGAGACAGGTAATATATATGAAATAAAAAATCATAGGATATATTTAAAAAACAGGAGTGACAACATTTGAAGATCATAGTAAGATATCTACTGCGAAATAAGAAAAGAACCAGTAAGACGATTTTGTGCATCGCATTTTCGGTAATGCTTATGTTTTCCCTAATGCAGATGGGGGACGTACTTCTGAAAGAGTTTCATGATCTGGCTTTAAACGGTCTGCATCGTGACGTAAGTATCACCCGGATTACCTTACCTGAGATTGAAAAGATACATAAAATTGCTGACAGGCAGGCGGCAGCACAGATGTATACGATCTGGGTGGGCGATGTGGATCTGGAACAAAAAGCGAAAGCAGGCCGGATACTTGGATTGGAGGGGGATCTGGAATATTTTAAGGATTGTGAAATGATTGCCGGAAGGAAACCGGAAGAGACAGGAGAGATTATTATTTCCCAAAGCCTGATGGAGTCACAGCCGGATTATTATAAGCCGGGAAACAGAGTGGAATTAAGCATCTGCGATGAAAAGAACAAAAATCATAGAGAAGCATTTACCGTAAGTGGTGTGTTCTCCAATATAAAGGACGAAGGAGATATGATCTTTACCAGCCTTCAGACGGCAGACCAGCTGAGGAAACAGTGGGGGCTTTCTGAAATCTCGGACAGTAATGCGGCGGCAGTTACGATTCATAAGGAAGAATATGAGTCAGATAAAATCGCAGATTTTTTATATGAGATACGGGAGGTCCTTTATCCAGAGAAGTCGGAAGAAAAGACCTATTTTTTCAAAGACCGGGTTCTTTTCAATGAACAGAAAAGCACCCTTTATGATGAAGAGGGAACCTTTACCTCCGTGTCGCAAACCCTTAAGCTCCTGACGGTCATCATAGCGGCGGGGATGATGATATACATCTATGGGGTTTTTCATATCAATGTATTTCAGAAAATCAGATACCTTGGGATTATGAGATGTCTGGGCGGCGACAAAAAGACGCTGGCAGGAAATATTTTTGGAGAGAGCATGCTGATCTCCCATGCGGGTATTCTGCTTGGAATCCTGGGAGGGAATGTGCTGAACCGATTTGTCGCAGATAAGGTATTAAATGCGCTGATGAAGGTGGATTACCCTGTTCAACTTAGACAGATGTGGTTTACCTATGCAGAAGTGTACCTGGCTGCCCTTCTGCCGATCCTGATGGCAACCTTAAAGGTATGGCTGGGGGCAGCAAATATCTCACCTGTCCAGGCGATGAATTTCGAGGAGAACTCGAAGCTCAGAAAACCTTCCCATGAAAGTAAGCAGAGAAAACAAAAAAATATAGTGCGGTATCTGGCGGGGAGAAATATATGGCGTAACCGCTCCCAGAGTTTTACGGTCATAGCGGTGATCAGCGTTACGCTCACCCTGCTGCTGATCATAGCAAATACTTTTTGTGCCGTCGACTTTACTCCCCAGAAGGGAAGACAGGATTTTTGCCGGTATGAATTAATCTTCGACTATGGGACAGAGGCTTATTTCCGTGATCAGGATGTCGGGAAATTCAAAGAGTTAGATGGTGTGGAAGAGGTCTATTCCCAATTTATAGCCAGGGAAATTAAAATACAGACAGAGAGGGACAGTCTTCTTGTGGTGTACAGCGATTCTTTATGGAAAAAGTTTCTGGAATACAATCCTGAGCTAAAGAACCTGGACTATGAAAACAAACCTGTATCTGTGGCATATAGCAGCGATGAATTTGATCTGGAGCCTTCGGTCACTCTGGCACAGGTAAACCATGAAGAGAAAATACAGATGCCGGTGACTCAGAAGTGCGTGGGAATGCAGAGTCTGTTAGGCGAACTGACAGAAAACGATGATACGATTAAATTTATCCTGAATGAGAAAATGGCTGAAAAGATGGGAATTGGCACAGGGCAGTATTCCAGCATGTCTCTGGAGGCCAACAGCCGGTTTGACAACGCACATTTTGAGGAATTCGTAAAAGAAAATCTTGAAAACGCATTGATCGTCCCGCTGAATGCAGAGAGTTCCGATGAAAAGCAGTTACTGGCCATCATTTTTCTGGCAGCTTATATATGTATTGCCTTCTTTGTATTTGTATTTTCTATGATAGAAAATATGGTAGAATTTAATATGATAAACAGAAGAAGTGAATACGGAATTATGAGGGCCCTTGGAATGAACCGCAGATTATATGAAAAACTGATCTGCCTGGAGAGTATCAGCTTAGGCTTCTATGCAGTAGTAATTGCGTTGATTTTATCCCTTCTTTTGAATTGTTATTTTACTACCCAGATCTTTCAGAATGTGGTGATCAGTATCCCGGCGTACATTGTTTCGGTTGTAATGCTGATGTTACTCATAGTAGGGAAAAGCTACATGACAGTCCACAAAAACATGAATACCAGTATCGTAGCAATGATTCAAAATAAAGAATAAGGTGATTCGCATGAAAGAAGTAATTTTAGAAAATGTTTCAAAATCATATGTAACAGGTCTTAAAAAGCAGGAGGTCCTGAAAGGGGTTAATCTGGAGGTGGAATCTGGAGAATTCGTGACGATCTATGGCCCCAGTGGCGCAGGTAAAACTACCATTATGAATATTGTAGGAGGGCTGGATGATTTTGATGAAGGTGAAGTGATTGTAAATGGTGAAAATATTTCCAATCTGTCAGAGACTAAACTCGCCCAGTACAGACGCAGGCATGTGGGATATATATTTCAGATGTTTCATCTGATTCCGGTACTTACGGTGTATGAGAATATTGTCTATCCCCTGCTTCTTGACAAATGCAGAATAGACCATGAGTATGTTGAGGAATTAATGAAGGATCTGGGGATTCTGGAAAAACGAAGTGCATTTCCCAATGAATTGTCTGGGGGACAGCAGCAGAGGGTGGCGATTGCAAGGGCATTAGTAAACCAGCCCAACGTGATCCTCGCCGATGAGCCGACGGGAAATCTGGATGAAAAGACAGGGAATGCAGTGATCGATCTGCTGCTTTCGGGAGTTGAAAAATATCATCGCACACTGATCATGATAACCCACAACATGGAAATTGCCAGACGGTCAGATCGGATCTATCAATTAAAAGAAGGTAAATTGTATGAAATTTCGGTTGACGTGTAGGTATATTTACAATAAGAAAAAGCTTGCAATGATAGGTTTTGTCATTCTTCTTTCTCTGACAGGCATGTATGCCTTCTATGGTATGCTGTTTTATCAGGCAAATGCGAATAAATGGCATCCTCTTGAGAAGATGGGTGATGGCTGGTATTATTATCTCAGCAATATCTCTTCCATGGAAGAAGATCCGGGGCTGACTTACATAGAACATGATTTCAAAACTCTGGACACAAAGTGGATTCATTCTTTTGATGGATATGATGTTTATTATTGTTCGGAAGAAGCCTGGGAGATGTATGATTACCAGTTAAAAAAAGGAGATGGTTTTTCAAAGGCAGATCCTAATCAAGTTATCATTTCCCCGGATATGGAAAGAGAGCATCCTGTTGGCAGTACCATGCAGGTGAGGATATGGAACACAGATTCATTTTATGGAAAACCCAAACCGGTAAAAACGATAGAATGTACAGTGGCAGGAGTTATGAGACAGGATAAGATATTATTCAGCCAGACTCCCGATAGTCCGGCGTTTAGCCACCGTATTTCTGAGTCTATGTTCTCGGAAGCGCGCGACGGAAGACTGGATCCAACGCTGGTCAGCCAGGTTTTCTTGAATCCCGGGTTTGAACTGAAGGATTCAAGCTGGTATCAACGGTCTTCTGGAATCTTCTTTCAGGCAGATGAGGCTGAAATGAAAGAAGTGATGGAAAAATGTAATGATCATGGGACGATCTATAAGGTCAAAGACATTCTTACACAGAATAATCCGATTTATGGAAATGACAGATATAAAAGTATCGTTACATGTGTATTATCTTCATTATTTTGTGTAATCTACCTGGCAGCGTGGCTTACCTGCGTGCTGCGGGCAAATGTAAAAGATTTTGCCTACCTGACATATATCAATGGACATCTGACAGGAAGTGGGAAAAAGAAGAAAATTCGTAATTACTGTAGTAGGATTTTTGCAACCGCCTTTTTATTCATTCCACCGGTATTCCTTTTTTCTTTTGTGGCATGGTTTCTGCCAAATGAACTGGATGGCCTTTGGAAGATGGAATTTTTTATGCCTTTGATCGTTCTGGGGATTCAGTGTACGGTGTGCGGTCTGGGAGTATTGTGCCTGAAGTTTGTCAACCGTAAATATGCACAAAAAGCCGCAGAATATCTTGAGAGCTGCCCCCCTCAAAGACTATATATAGATGATCTGTCTGTAAAAGATAATCTTGTTCTGCTGTTGTCTGCACAGGGCTATAAAGCTAAATGGGCAGAAGAATATGTGGCAGCAGTATTGGAAGAACGGGAAGTCAGTTATTGCAGGAACAGGAGGGCAGATATGCTTTCCCATGAGGAACGCATGATAGTAAATAAGATAAGAGATGAATTATTGCAGAAGATATAAGATTCTATTTTAGGAAATGACCGCTTTTGGTGTTTCAACACAGTCAAAAGCGGTCATTTCATTCGATGTATAGTTTATTGTTTCTTTTCATCCAGCGCCAGTGCTGCTCCTACGAAACCTTTGAACAGCGGATGTGGGCGGTTTGGACGGCTCTTGAATTCAGGATGCGCCTGGGTGGCGATAAACCAGGGGTGCTCCGGCAGTTCCAGCATCTCCACGATGCGTCCGTCTGGAGAGAGACCAGAGAACTTCATGCCGTTTCGAGCCAGATCGTCCCTGTAATAATTATTTACTTCATAGCGGTGGCGGTGCCGTTCCTGAATGGTATCGGTACCGTACAGCAGGTACGCTTTGCTGGATTTATCCAGGCTGCAGGGATAGGAGCCGAGACGCAGCGTGCCGCCGATGTCTTCGATTCCATCCTGCTCCGGCATAAGATGAATCACCGGATGGGTAGTGGAAGGCGCCAGTTCTGCGCTGTGGGCATCGCCCCAGCCGATGACATTTCTTGCAAACTCTACAATGGCCAGCTGCATGCCGAGACAAAGTCCCAGGAATGGTATATTATGTTCGCGGGCATACTGAATGGCAAAGATTTTTCCGTCGATGCCCCGGTCCCCAAATCCGCCAGGAACAAGGATGCCGCTGACATCACTCAACAGCTCTTCTACATTTTCCTGTGTTACCTCTTCGGAATTAATCCATTTGATATTCACCTGGGCGTTGTGGGCAAAGCCCCCGTGTTTCAGCGATTCTACCACGCTGATATAGGCGTCGTGAAGGGCGGTGTATTTTCCTACCAGTGCTACAGTAACTTCTTTTGAAAGATTTTTGATGGAATAGACCATATTCTCCCACTCGGCCAGGTCTGGTTTCGGGCATTCCAGTTTGAGGCACTTGCAGGCAATATCTGCGAGATGTTCTTCTTCCATGGCGAGGGGAACTTCATATAACGTGTCAACATCCAGATTCTGAATGACCTGGTCGCTTGGTACATTACAGAATAAAGATATTTTGTCCTTAATGGATTTTTCCAGCGGAATCTCTGTACGGCAAACGATAATGTTTGGCTGGATTCCCATCCCCTGTAATTCTTTTACACTGCTCTGGGTCGGTTTTGTCTTCAATTCATCAGAGGCTCTCAGATAAGGGATCAGTGTGACATGAATCAAGATTGCATTGTCATGTCCCACATCCAGCTGGAACTGACGGATGGCTTCCAAAAATGGCTGGCTCTCGATATCTCCCACGGTACCGCCCACCTCGATGATCGCGATCTGTGTTTCGTCACATCCGTCATTCCGGTAAAAACGGCTCTTCAATTCATTTGTAATGTGAGGGATGACCTGTACTGTACCGCCGCCGTAATCTCCACGGCGTTCCTTGGACAGCACCGACCAGTAAACTTTTCCGGTGGTCACGTTGCTCTGTTTGGTCAGGCTCTCGTCGATAAAACGTTCATAGTGCCCCAGGTCAAGATCGGTCTCTGCCCCGTCGTCAGTGACGAATACCTCACCGTGCTGTATCGGGTTCATGGTACCTGGATCAATATTGATGTAGGGATCAAATTTCTGCATCGTCACACGGTAGCCCCGCATTTTCAGCAGACGCCCCAGGGACGCCGCGGTGATCCCCTTTCCAAGACCAGAAACAACTCCTCCTGTTACAAATACATATTTGACAGCCATTTTTCCTCCTTCTTGCCGCCCTGCCTGTGGGAAACGGCATCTATGTGTATATAAATCATGATCGGTTGGGTAAAAATACTTATATATTATACTATTTTTGCAGTGTTGTTTCAATAGGCAAAAATTTTTTTTCACGAATTCTTCACATCTATAGCATTGATTTATGAAAGGAAATCCATTATACTAAATAGAGTATGCAACTACTAGGAAAGGAAAGGGTTAAATGGAAAATAACGGTAATCGCAAGCAGCCTGGCAATCCGAAAAAAAATAAAACCAATATTATCATTTGCATTGCAGCGGCATTTTTTGCCTTTGGACTGATCTTGTTTTTAAATTCTGAGATTCAACGTAATTCAAAAAAGGAAATTTCCTATACCAAATTTATCGAGATGCTCAAGGAGGGAAAGGTAGAAAAAGTAACCTTTGGCTCCAATGTGATTCATATAGAGCCCAAGACGGAAGAGCGGGTGGCGATGTTTAAAGTCACTTATTATACCGGTTATGTCAATGATACGGCTCTGGTTCAGGACATGCTCAACAAATATAACGTGGAGTTTTCTGCGAAGATTGAGGATACCAGCTCCGGTGTGCTGGAGTTTTTCCTGGCGTATATCCTTCCCTTTGTAGGGATGTGGGTGGTTCTCTGGCTTCTCATGCGCTTTATGGCGAGAAGCGGCGGGGGCGGCGGCCTGATGGGAGTGGGTAAGTCCACGGCGAAGATGTATGTGGAAAAAGAGACCGGGGTTACCTTTAAGGATGTGGCGGGCGAAGAAGAGGCGAAGGAGTCTCTGACGGAGCTGGTGGATTTCCTGAAGAACCCGGATAAATACCGGAAGATCGGGGCGAGACTTCCGAAAGGAGCGTTGCTGGTAGGACCTCCGGGTACTGGTAAGACCCTGCTGGCAAAGGCGCTTGCCGGAGAGGCCAGCGTGCCTTTCTTTTCCCTGTCCGGTTCGGATTTCGTAGAGATGTTTGTGGGAGTGGGTGCTTCCCGTGTCCGGGATCTTTTTAAGCAGGCGCAGTCCATGGCGCCCTGTATCATATTTATCGATGAGATTGACGCCATCGGAAAAAGCAGGGATACCCAGTATGGCGGCGGCAATGACGAGCGGGAGCAGACGCTGAACCAGCTGCTCTCGGAGATGGACGGTTTTGATTCCTCCAAAGGTATCGTTATTCTGGGCGCCACCAATCGGCCGGAGGTATTGGATAAGGCATTGCTGCGGCCGGGACGTTTTGACCGGAGGATTATCGTGGAGAAACCAGATCTCAAAGGAAGAATCGACGTGCTCAAGGTGCATTCCCATGATGTGCTGATGGATGATTCTGTGGATCT
>JAAVZE010000083.1 GCA_022791495.1 Eubacterium sp. | reverse complement strand
GCCTCTGTAAAGAAAGTAGGTGAATGGGCTTTCAGGGCATGTAAAAACCTGAATAAAATTGTCTTTTCAGAAGGGCTGGAGGAGATGGGAAAAGAAGTGTTTTTTGAAGATTCTGCACTAAAGGAAGTTGAACTGCCGGATACCTTAACGAAGATTGGTCCCCAGTTGTTCTATTATTGTGAAAACCTTAAAAAAGTAAAGCTGCCTAAAAACCTAAAGGAAATTCCATGGGGTATTTTTGCGGATTGCCAGAATCTTGAGGAGATAATCTGGCCGGAAAATTGTAAAAAAATAGGAGCTAATATATTTTTTGAGGCAAACAGGATCACATCCTTCACAGTGCCGGATTCCGTGGAATACCTAGAGGAACATATGCTGAGTGGTGCAGATAATCTTAAAACCCTGGTCGTGGGAAAGGGAGTTACAAAAGTAAAAAAATCATTTGCTTCAAAAGCCATGTCTCTCCGGAAAATTATTAATCATTCCAATATAACAATACCGCTGCCTTTTGAGAAAGACAGGAGGCGCTGGTATGTAAATGGAAAGAAAGTTACAAAATTGAAACCGAAGAAAACGGCGGTCATGCATGGGAAGAAATATAAGGTTACATACAATCTTGGGGGAGGGAAAGCAGTGTCCAAACTTCCTAAAACCCATACCTATGCACAGGATACGGTATTGCCTGGGGTAAAGAAAAAAGGGTATACCTTTTTAGGCTGGAGGACAGACGGAGCAAAAGATGGGGACAACACGACTGACAGGATTTCCAAAAGGCTTTATGGAAAAATTTCTGCCAGGGCAATACTAAAAAAGTGTAAGATAAGTTCTAAAAATGGAAGGATCCATGTGTTGGTCAAGGATCGTTTCTACGGAACGAAAAAGTACAATAAAAATAGTGATATTTTTTATTACAGATACGCCGACAATAAGGAAATGAAGGATGCCAAAATGGTTCTGTTCACGGCGCCATATGGAAAAGGTCTTTCGCAAAAACTTAGTAAGGGAACCTATTATGTCGAATTGGCACAGGCATTTGCGTATCAGGTAAATGACTACGAATACGATTATGAAGAGTATAAGCATCCGACGGGAGGATGGATCGGTAAATGGAAGGTAGCCATTAAATAAGTACTGGTTCACTGTAAATTAACCTGCTATACACCTCTTATGGTGTCAGAGGTGTATAGTGCTGTTATATTATTTAAGAAAAGAAAGATAAAATATGAGCAACCAATTTCTATTTGTAATAAACGACATACGCAAAAACAAGGTGTATTTTTCATGGAATGTTATACAGATCAGCATTGTCTGTGTACTGCTTTCTATTATTTTACAAAGTGCTTTTGAATATAGAGATGTGAAAGATAAATTTGATAAAATTACGGAGCAGTCAGAGATTTATATGTTTCGGGATGAAACAACCGATGAAAAGTTCGAGGAGTTATTGAATGATGAAAACAAACTTCATGGATTGGCCGAACTATATGATACCGTTCAAAAGAGTGTGAAAGCTTCCCAGGGAGATATTTTAAGTTTCACAGCAAACTCAAATAAGAGATTTTATATGTCAGATGAATTAGCAAAAGATATCGCGCAAATATGGAAAGTTCCAGAAGAGACCAGAGACTCGCTGGATATGATATCGGTATCAGAGAACTTTTTTCAGATCTTTCAGTTAAAGATAGAGGGGGATCTGGATCAGTTTAAAAAGAAAGCAGAAGGAAAGATTCCTGTTATCGTTGGAAACAGTTTTCATAAGATGTATCAATTGCACGATGTCATCTATGATTCAAATCATCTGGCATATGAGATAGCGGGTTTTTTGGAAGAGGGCTCCTATTATATTGCACCAGGGGAAAGCAGGGAACCTGTTTATCTGGATCAGGTAATCCTGAAATTGTCTGAGATTGACCCTGAGGATTCTGTTGATCTGCTGGATTATTTTGTTACGACCTACTACATCATAAAAGACAACGATTTTATGGAAAATGTGGTTGAGCAGTCAAGGGACAAGGATCTGATGGATCTTAGTATGAATAACTTTTCTTTTCAAATGGATGCCATTACAGAGGATATAAAAGATGAAATGATCCTGAATGGCAGCATCATGGTAATTCTATTTATCTTTTGCCTTATTGCAATGACAGGCAATATTCTTCAATTTATCTCTGACGCGAAAAGAGAATTTGCCGTCCATATGATGTGCGGGGCAAATAAAGGAGCTATTGTTTTCCGGATCATAATGCAGATGTGGTGCATATACATATCATCTGCTGTTTTTGTGATTCTGATAAAAAAAGCATCCAAAACGACTTTTATGTCGTTGGCTTTTTCGGGAGTATATATTCTATTGTTATGTCTGCTTCCCATATGGATATTAAAACGGCAGACAATACAGACACTGTATAAAAAAAGTTATGAATAATTTGAAATTAAGTTAGGAATAGAAAGGTAAAACAATGAGACAGTTTTTTTATAAATCCGGATTAATTGTTGTGATTCTGACTATGGTATCTGTATTGTTTGGTTTATGTGGAATCGCAGTAGTAAGACGAAAAAATATTTATAAGCCAATACCAGGGATGTCATCTGACTATGTTATCTTTTATCCTAAGAGTGGACAGCCTTCTGACTGCAGATATTATTCTGGGATTTTAAGGGGAATCGGTGAATATCAGGTGAAGGGAATAAAGCTGCAGGGTGGGTGCGCCGTTGACCTGGGGAAATCGGAAAATAATGGCATAAGGCTGTTGGGGGGAAGATTTTTCTCGGCAGAAGAGTATGCCACTGGAACAAACGTAGTTTTAGTGCGGGAAGATATGCTGAAGTTGTGCCGTCAGGAGAATAATCAGACATGGTTTCGCATTCATAATGGGGATTATCTGGTAGTGGGGGTATATTCCAAAGGAAATATTAATGACAGAAGATCAAATAAATATCTGGTGAATTTATATGCAGAGGGAATCATGGATCAGGCAGAAGGAAGTTATGGGTTCTTTGACAATGGGGCAGAAAGTATCACTGCATTTCATACAGTATCTGAGAATGACAAAATAATCTATAATAAGGCAGAAAATGAAACAGCTAGATTAAACAAGAACATGCAGAGCAGTATCAATGGAGCGATAGTGATGTATCTGTCTGTCAGTATCGTTGTCCTGCTAAATATATTTTCTGCCATCTATATCTGGCTGCGGGGAAGACGCAAAGAAATCGTTTTGCGTAAGCTGGCTGGAGCAGGGACCTGGCAGATCTTTTGCTGGGTTGTCAGGGAATTTATGATATTTGTGTTGGGAACCTTTGCCTTGGGAACGGCGGTTATAAAGATATTCCTTATGTTCCTTGGGCGTTGGGAATTTTCAGCCTCCATGATTGCCATATTTGGTACAGAAATGGAGTGGATGGGGATCCTGTTAGCGTTGATAACAATTCTTTTCATTGGTTTTGGGATTATAAGTGCTGTTGTAGGAAGGTATTTACACAAAGAAATCATTCAATTAGTAAGGCAGGAATAGAAAGAGAGGTACGGAGTATGTTGTTAAGATTTGAAGATATCTCCAAGGTATACCAGAATCATGGAATACAAGCAGAGGCGCTGAAACATGTGGACCTGGAAATAGATGTGGGGGAGAGTGTTGCTATAATGGGGGCATCCGGTTCTGGAAAGTCCACCCTGTTGAATATAATCGGCTGTATGGACAAAGCGACAGAGGGAGAATATTACTTAAATGACATAAACATCCGCAATTATTCTGACAAAAAAATGGCGGGTTTGAGAAATGAGGTTTTTGGTTTTGTTATGCAGGATTTTGCACTGATTGAACGATGTACCGTAGAAAAGAATGTTATGCTGCCGTTATATTATTCCAAAAAGCATAAAAAGGAAAAGAAAAGACGGGTAGAAGAAATGCTGGACAAAGTGGGCCTGCTGGAGAAAAAGCAGCAGCTGGCGATGCGGCTCTCCGGGGGTCAGAGGCAGAGGGTGGCGATCGCAAGGGCGTTAGTAAATGACGCCAGTATTTTGTTGTGCGATGAGCCGACGGGAGCCTTGGATCAAAAGACGGGAAAAGAGATCATTGATATTTTTTCCGCTGTCAACCGGCAGGGAAAGACCGTTATTCTCGTGACACATGACCCCAATGTAGCAAAAAGCTGTCACCGGGTTTTAACTATTTCGGATGGGGAGATCGTTTCAGAACACCTGGGTTAATGGAATGCAAGAAGCTTTTCTCACCCCGCTATTGTAAAAAAGACAAAAAAATGTTAAAATAAAAATCCTGGTATGCGTTATTTAGTGAAAAGAATAGAAAGGACTGGTATTTGTTATGAGTATCATGTATAAAAGTACAAGAAGCAATGGAGATAAAGTGACAGCTTCCCAGGCGATCTTAAAGGGGCTGGCAGATGATGGCGGATTGTTTGTGCCGGATGGGATTCCGGAGCTGGAGACAGGTCTGGAGACACTGGCGGATCTTTCCTATAAGGAGACAGCCTATGAAGTTATGAAGTTGTTTTTATCTGATTTTACAAAAGAAGAGCTGATGTACTGTATCGATGGTGCTTATGACGATAAATTTGATACAGAGCAGATCGCTCCCCTGGTGAAAAAAGATGGTGCTTATTATCTGGAGCTTTTCCACGGAAAAACCATTGCCTTCAAGGATATGGCGCTTTCCATTCTTCCGTATCTGATGACGACTTCGGCGAAAAAGAACGGAGTAAAAAATGAGATTGTCATTTTGACAGCTACCTCTGGAGATACCGGGAAGGCAGCACTGGCAGGATTTGCGGATGTGCCGGGTACTAGCATTATTGTATTTTATCCAAAAAATGGCGTCAGCCCGATCCAGGAGAAGCAGATGCTGACACAAAAAGGAGAAAATACCCATGTGGTAGGTATCGTGGGAAATTTTGATGATGCCCAGACCGGTGTAAAGAAAATGTTTGGTTCCAAAGAGCTGGCGGCGCAGATGGATGAGGCGGGATACCAGTTTTCATCGGCAAATTCCATTAATATCGGCCGTCTTGTTCCCCAGATCGTTTATTATGTGTACGCATATGGACAGCTGTTAAAGCAGGGAGAGATCTCCTGCGGTGAGAAGATCAATGTAGTGGTTCCTACGGGAAATTTTGGAAATATTCTGGCGGCATATTATGCTAAAAATATGGGCATTCCGATTCACACACTGTATTGTGCTTCCAATGAAAATAAAGTATTATTTGACTTTTTCAATACCGGAAAATATGACAGAAAAAGAGAGTTTATCCTTACGACGTCTCCCTCCATGGATATTCTTATTTCCAGTAACTTAGAGAGACTTATCTACCGCATTGCCGGTGAGGATGCGGCAAAGACGAAAGAGCTTATGGATGCTCTGGTCAGCGAAGGAGAGTACAGCATTACACCGGAGATGCGGGAAGAATTAGTAGACTTTATAGGTGGTTATGCTTCCGAAGAAGAGACCCATGCCGCTATCAAACAATTGTACGACAAGACTGGGTATATCATGGATACCCATACCGCGGTGGCAAGTGAGGTATATTATAAGAAGGCGGCGCAGACAGGGGTTAAGACTGTGATCGCTTCTACAGCGAGTCCGTATAAATTTACGAGAAGTGTTATGAATGCCATTGACAGTAAGTATGACAGCATGTCAGACTTTGAGCTGGTGGATCAGTTGAAGGAAATTTCCGGTGTGGCTGTGCCAAAAGCCATTGAGGAAATTCGTTTTGCCAATATTCTTCATGATACCATCTGTGACAAATCAGAGATGGAGCAGACGGTAAAGAACATACTTGGAATTTAAGCCGGCGGCATGTCAGGCTGGATTGGAAGGGAAAGGCGAATGAATTTCAGACCATGTATCGATATTCATAACGGCAGGGTGAAGCAGATTGTTGGTGGAAGCCTGAAAGATGCCGGAGATCAGGCGGATGAGAATTTTGTATCCCAGCTCCGTGCGGCGGATTATGCCAGATTGTACAGGGAAAAAGGACTTTCCGGCGGTCATGTTATCCTTCTTAACCCGGTGGGAAGTGAATACTATGAGGAGGATGTCAAACAGGCGGAGGCTGCCCTCAGAGAGTATCCCGGCGGACTGCAGGTGGGAGGTGGGATCACCTGTGACAATGCCAGACATTTTCTGGAGGCAGGAGCCAGCCATGTGATTGTCACCTCCTATGTGTTCTCAGGTGGGGAGATCCATTTTGAGAGACTGGAAAAGCTTTCACAGCTGGCGGGAAAAGAACATCTGGTTCTCGATTTGAGTTGTCGGGAAAAGGATGGGATTTATTATATCGTTACGGACCGTTGGCAGAAATTTACAAAACAACCGCTGGATGAGGCGCTTATGAGCCAGCTCAGCACATATTGTGACGAATTTCTCGTTCACGGTGTCAATGTGGAGGGAACTGGCAGCGGGATTGACCAGGGATTGGTGGAAATTCTTGTCAAAAACACAGAGATTCCTATTACCTATGCTGGCGGTATCGGTAAAATGGAAGATCTGGAACTGCTGGATGAGATGTCTCAGGGACGGATTCATTTTACTGTGGGAAGTGCCCTGGATCTTTTTGGCGGAACGTTAAAATTTCATGAAATTATTACAAAGTATAACAAAATATAAAGAAAAAATATAATACAAAAATCGACGTAAAAAGGCTGTTTCTTTGAGAGACAGTCTTTTATTTTGCCAAAAGGGGTTGATTTTTTTTAAAGACATGATATAATATGTTACATATTTGTTACAAATTGTAGCGAATAATATTACGTAATCTGTTTGAATATTAAGAAAAAAATCAGACGGTTACAAAAAAGCAGGAGATACTCATGAATTCCAAAAAAGCATTCAAGATTATTATACCATTTGTTTTTGCCGTTGCATTAAGCGTATTGCTTATGGGGACAACAGCAGAGGCAGCGAAGAAACCTTATACGGACAAAGATTTAAAGTATATGGCCGCGATCATATACTGTGAGGCGGGCAACCAGTCTTACGCAGGAAAAGTAGCAGTGGGGTGTGTGGTT
>JAAVZE010000082.1 GCA_022791495.1 Eubacterium sp. | reverse complement strand
GATCTGCTCCGCATCCTGGCTGCACTGTTCCATCGCAGCATTCACATCTCCAGACGCCTGCTCCACCATATTCATGTAATCATTGATGGCTGCCACATCGCTCGCCACCTGCTCCAGCATATTGATATTATCTCCCACTGTCTTGAACACAATATCCAGCTTTCCGCTCATCTCCTGGGTGGAGCTGGATGCCTGCGCGGTACTTGCCTGCCCAGCCTTGGATGCCTCATAAATCTTCTGTACAAACCGTTTCATCGCATCCAATTCTTTCTGGGTATTTTCGGCGAGTTTTCCTACCTCTCCCGCTACTACAGCAAACCCTCTTCCCTGTTCTCCAGCTCTGGCAGCCTCAATAGATGCATTCAACGCCAGCAGATTTGTCTGGGCTGCAATTCCCTGCACACTGTCGACAATACCCTCGATCTCCTGAACGAGTCCCACCAGCTTCATGATCTGATCATCCATCTGCCTGGTGTCCTCTACGACATCTGCTTTCAGCGATTCCACCTCTTCCAGAAGTTTTCTTCCCTCACTATTTTTTTGGGTGAGTTCCCTGCTCTCCTCCGACAGCTGGTTTAAGCGCTCGGAAGTAAATCCTACATTGTCACGGACTTGTCCCATGGTAGCCGTGGTCTCTTCCACGATGGCCAGATTAGATTGGGAAAGATCTGATAGTTTGGATGCAAAGTCAGCAAGATATTCTGACATATGGGACATCTCCACGTCAAAACTGGAAACCTCACTGGATATGTGCATAACCTGCTTCGCCTCTCCAACAGATATTTTCTGAAACTCCAGTGCATGGTCTATCTTCTCCAGAAGCAGCAGAGCTTCCCTGGTCTTCACAACCGGTCTCTGCATCTCCTTCCCCTTCATTCGTGTATCGATATATTTTTGAATCGCCTGTATCTCATTTATTTTTCTCATTCTGCTGCCGCCTCCAATACTTTGTAATAAACTCCCTTTGCCTTCGTCGTACTGGCAAAAAGCAGGGGCAGACCTTCGGCTCGCCAAGAGACGCTGTCATACAGCCCCCAGAAAGTTAGTCCTGTCATCTTGTCTGAATAAGTCTTTTTCAGGGCAAGAACTGCCTTCATCAAATCCGAGTAATATGTCATCTGGTCCTCCAGAGTGCTCTCATTTTTCGGATATGCTGTCACATCCAGCTCCGTGATCTGCACTTCTTTGATATAATCACTCTTTAGGAATTTTTCCATGGCAGAGGTATAAAATTCTACCGACGGAAATCCCACATCCAGATGGCTCTGCATACCTACCCCAGTACAGAGAATCTTTTCTGCATTGATGTATTCCATCATCTTTATGATCTTATCTGCTTCCAGATAGGTATTAAAGTCATTATAGAACAAGGTGATGTGCTGCTTGCCATAACTGTCCAGAATATCTCTGGCATAAGCAAAGGCATTTTTCACATAAACCGGCTCTGTGGTCTGTTCGTACTTACCTGGATTTTCCGGATCAAAAACTTTTTCCGGGTAATACACCTCATCCCTGTACGCCTTGTCTGGATTGTTGTTATTATGAAAATATTCATTCACCACGTCATAGCAGTACACCACGTCTCCGATGCCCAGTTCCTCTTCTTTCAGAGAAATATAGCGGATCACAGACTTGATGAAAAACTCCAGTCTGGCATTCATCACCTCCGGCGTCACCCATCTGCCATTTTCATTATAGTTCTCCTTAAAGAACCACTTCGGTGTCTGCTGATGCCATACAAACACATGGAAACGAATTCGCATCTTATTGGCTGCCGCCGTCTGAAGATATTTGTCCACCGCATCATAATTGATCTTCGGACAAGTAGTCTCCCCATAACCTTCCGGTACAAAATAATACTTGTTCCCCTTGGCCTCTGCGGTGCTCATCGTTCCCTTGTTCAGAAGATAGTCCGGTTTCATTTCATTTTCCGCTGAAATGCTGTTATACTGTCCCGCTGCAAACTCCATCGTATCAGCGCCGGTAAGCTGTCCATAATTCATACAGGTTCCTACATTTGTAAAATGTCGGGTATATGCCTCTTTCAGACTTCCCGTGATCGCATATGTACCATTTGCTATGATATTGGACAGATCCATTACTCCATCCACCACACAGACGGTCACATTGTCGAGATAAAAGTCTGGAAATACCGTATCATTGGCTCCTGTCAGTTCAAAATATACAGAATGGATACTGCTGTATGTATTCTGATCAAAAGCGAAGGAGCAGCTAAACTTTGTCCACTCCCCCTTTTTCAGATCCATCTGGAGAAGTCCTGGATAAGTAGTCGTTCCCGTCGAACTATCCGTCGCTTCCGCACTGGTCTTAAAGGAATAATTTTCTGCATCGGTCTTCACATAACCGGATATATATACCGAAGCCCCCTGATTTAGCTGCACTGTGGAAGCCACTCCATTCCATGAAGCGGTGCGGCCGGTAATGCTCATACAGTTTCCTGTCACTCCGCCCGGAACCACGGCAAGCTGTGCACTCCCCCGTCCCTGGAAATCAGACAGGCTGTCACTCTCAAATTGATCGATCGCCGTATCGTCATACCGGTCTTTGTCATACATCTGCACCGGCGCCACATAGAAGTCATGGGTACCATCAACCTCTTCAAAATAAAGAAGGATCTCCGTTGCATCTTCCGGGATCACGATATCTCCCTGTAATGCTGCCCATTCTCCCCTGGATACTGTGGCAGCACTAATCTGCTGATAATTTACCTTTCCTGTACCATCCTTATAAGAAAGAGTGAGCTTCAACTGGGTGTTGTCCACTGCCTTCTGATACACCGCAGTACTGACAGTATAACTTTTACCAGCCATCAGCGTTCCGGCCGCATCAGTCTGGGTGCCATGCCAGTTAGCCGTCCTCCCCGTCACAGCAAGTACTGGTATGGAAGCGATCGATGGATCCATCAAAGACTGTACATTAGCGTCTCCTCTGCCAGAAAAGCCTCCGGTAGAGCCATCCGAATAATCATTATCCAGGATCACACCCTGCTCCGCAGGTATTGGTGTGACCATTGGGTCCGGTGTCGGTGTTACCTCCGGCGTGGGGCTGGGATTCGCCGGCGTTACTGTCGGCTGAAGCGTGGGCGTTACTGTTGCCGTAGGACTGGGATTCGACGGTGTCTCCATTGGATTGGCTGTCGGCGTCACAATCGCTGTCGGGCTGGGCGTCGCCGGAGGATCCGATGGTAAAATCGTCACTGGAGGGCTTGCACTTGCCGGTGGAACCGTTGGTTCGGTTGTCTCTGCCGGACTTGACGCCTCTGGAGGATTCGTCACCGGCGGATTGGCTGTCATCGGAGTCTCCGTCTGTTTCGGATGATTCGACGTCCCTGGTTCCATAGAAGGTGCCGTGACTTGTGGCGCCTTGTCTACGTTCGTTACAGGATCTTTAGAATCCTTGACGGACTTAACAATAACCTTACAGGAAAGCTTCTTTTTCTTTCCCCGAAATACAAACTGACAATTCAACCTGGTCCTGCCCACCTTCTTTCCGCGGACAGTGACCTTACCCTTCTTCTTTGCCTTAATTGATGCCACCTTTTTATTGGCGATCTTCCATTTGATCTTTTTCGCCGCTGTACTCTTCTTTAACGAGACAGTGACGGATTTACCCTTTTTGACCGTGATACTTTTCCTGCTCAGCTTCGGCGTAGCTGCCGCCGCCAGATCCACATCCGCCGGCAACACCGATACGGTCAACATCACTCCTAACATTGCGGCTGCAATTCCTCTTCTCTTGTGCATTTCCCGTCATACCTCCTCATATAGTCTCAATAGCAGATGGGGGACAATAAATGCTTGCCCCCATCGTCTTTCTCATTCTTATCGCATACTCTTATTTTTAATGACCTGTTTCATCATTTCCACCTTCTGCTTCTCTTCTTCGCTCATATCCTTTGTTAGAATCCCAAGGAGCACCGTTACCTCCTCCTGGGAAAAAGAAAGATTGTGGGCTTTGAGCTTCTGCATCGCCTCCATGATAAGCGGTGCGGAATTCTTCATTTCCTTCCCTTTCGCCTTCTGCTCCAGTTCCCGGATAATCTGTGCCTTTACCGGGTGCATGTTCTTGAATATATCCTTCTGATCTGTCATATTCTGTCCCCTTGTCGATATTTTCTGCAATGCGCTGCCAGATCTCCGGAAGGGGTTCTTCCTCTGCCGCATCGATATCGGCACTCCGTACATCCGCCTGAGGTTCTGAAACTTGACCTGAGAACATACTGCCCATCCCGCTGTCACCAGCCTCTTCCGGCTGCCCGCCGGACTCTCCTGTCATACCGGACTCTTCCGCCATACCAGCTCCCAGATCCTGCATGGACATCATCATGGACATCATGTCAAACATATCCTGCTGCTCCTTCGGCACCTGGCTTTTCAGCAGATCTATAATCCCCTCCATACCCCGGTCCGAATTCTGCATTTCCTGAAACATCGTCATCATCGACATCATACGTTTCATCATAAAAAACTGCAGCAACATGTCGATCATCCGCTGCTCCTGCTGTCTGCAGAAACAGCGGACCGCCCGAAGCAGCCCTTCCAGATCAATGACCTCTCCCACGGGGATATCCAGAAAAGGAAGTGCTGCTTTTACTGCCATTATGCTCTTGTTGTCCAAAATCCGCCCTTCCCAGTTGAACATCCTTCCTCCGGCTCCCCACATTGCATCCTTTTTATTATAAATATGCAAGGGATCCTGAATAATGACTGGTACAACAAATATAAAGTAACTGACACATGCGAATGTATCAGAAACTATATATTTGTTTTAAATTTCAAAACTTTCATTTTCTATGACTAATAAACAAGCCGTTCCTCCGTGATGCCTTCTAAAACACCGGATAAATAGCGCTCTGCCACATACTTTGCCATCGGCAGGTTCAGATCCAGATAATTTCCGCATTCCTCCGGGGAAGCTCCTGGTATGTCTCCCTCATAATCCCGGATAAAGGCAAACATTTCCTTCAGGAGTGGCAGAATATCCAAAGATTCGTAATCCCCTGCCAGAATCAGATAAAAGCCGGTGCGGCACCCCATCGGTCCAAAATACACAACCTTTTCTCCCATCTGGGGATGATTCCGTAAAAATGTTGCCCCCAGATGTTCAATGGCATGTATCTCAGCCGTATTCATCACTGGTTCAAAATTCGGTCGGGTCATACGAATATCAAAGGTTGTCACGATGTCCGTCCCGGTACTATCCTTTCTGGATACATATACACCAGGAAGCAGTTTTAGATGATCTACAGTAAAACTAGTAATGGTTTTCATAATAATGTCTCCTTTTTAAAATAGTATAACATAAAAGAAAAAGAAAGTATATGTCAGGCTTTTCCAAAACATATACTTTCCTTAAATTTTTATGAACGTATGAGCACTCACTGGATTACTTTGATCCATCCCTCCGGCGCTTCGATGCTTCCCATCTGCATACCAGTCAATGTATCGTAGAGCTTTTGGGTAACTTCACCCATCTGCTCCATACCACTTGGAAAGCAGATCTCTTTGCCGTGATCCACGATTTTTCCTACTGGAGAAATAACCGCCGCTGTTCCACACAGTCCGCACTCGGCAAAATCCTTCAATTCATCCAGATATACTTCTCTTTCCTCCACTTCCATTCCCAGATGGTCTCTGGCGATGGATACAAGAGAACGTCTCGTAATGGAAGGAAGGATGCTGTTTGATTTTGGAGTAACAACTTTTCCATCCTTCGTCACAAAGATAAAGTTCGCTCCTCCTGTCTCTTCTACCTTAGTCCGCGTCCTGGGATCGAGATACAAGTTTTCCGAATACCCCTTCTCATGGGCATCCACGATGGCATGAAGGCTCATAGCATAGTTGAGTCCCGCCTTGATATGACCTGTACCATTTGGTGCCGCCCGGTCAAAATCACTGACACGGATCGTAATGGGCTTCGCACCGCCCTTAAAATATGGGCCTACCGGTGTACAGAACACACGGAACTGATATTCTGTCGCCGGCGCCACACCGATCACTGGTCCGATGCCGAACATATAGGGGCGGATGTATAACGTGGCCCCAGAACCATAGGGTGGCACATAGCCCTCGTTTGCCCGAACGGTCTCCACAACGGCATCTACAAATCTATCCTCTGGAAATACGGGCATCTCAAGACGCTTCGCCGTATTTGCCATTCGTTCTGCATTCAGATCCGGGCGGAAGCATACAATATGTCCGTCCTTAGCTGTATAGGCCTTCAATCCCTCGAAACAGGTCTGGGCATACTGAAGCACACATGCGCACTCGCTCATTGTAATCATGGGATCTTCGATCAAGCCGCCCTCATCCCACGCACCGTCTTTATAATTCGCCACATATCTCTTATCTGTCTGCTGATAAGAGAACCCTAGATTTGCCCAATCAATATTTTTCTTTTCCATTGTATCGTACTTCCTTTGCCATTTATTTTTGAGTCGCGCCCAAATCATCTCTGATTTAAGTTTACTCTCCTGTTTTCCAACTGTCAAGGGTTATCTCAGTAAGACAGTTATTGACACCGCCTGGTCAATCCAATAGCACCAGTTCGTACCACCTGACTAATCATACCGCAGAATCCGTGCCCTCCACGCCCCCGCCAGGGAATCCCCGGAAAAAACGGTATTACGGTGGGCACGTACCACTTTTAAGTTCCGGCAATTTTGAAATGCGCAGCTCTTCACCCTCAGCAATGACTCCGGCAGGTGAACTTCCTCCACCTGCGTCCCGTAAAATCCACAGACAGCAATCTGGCTCACACCTTCTTTCAGGACAAATTTTTTCATCTTTTTCCCCTGGGGAAAGACCTTTAAAAATCTTCCATAATCGGTATAGAGCACACCTTTTTTCACCTGGTACTGTCCCTTCATTTCGGTGCTCTCAGGCGCTTGAAAACACTTTAAAGAACAGCAGCCCACAAAAGGATTTGCCTCAACCAATTCGAGATTTTCCGGCATTCGCAATGTTTTCAGAGACTCACAGGACTCAAATGCCTTTTCCTTAATTTCCTCAACAGTGTTGGGAATCACCACTTTTCTAAGTTTCCTGCACTGATAGAACGTGTAGTTCCCAATTCCCTTCACAGGATAGACTTTCCCTTTATAACGGACTGCCTCGGGAATCGTCACCGTCCCATCGTATTCATCATCAATCCCAGCCTCCCACTCTTTACCTTTTATCTGAAAGGATATAAAATTTCCATTTGTCACGGCAAGTTCCTTGCGAAAGTGTATCTTGAGGCGAAGGGATACATCTTCTTTGGTCTTCACCACGACCTCCGCCTTCGTGCCGATGGAATCTTCTTCTATGACTTTGGTCACATCCACTGCCTCGAAATTTTCCTCCCCCTTCTCCTTTTCTTCCCTCTTCGGAGTGAATACAGGTTGTTTGTTCTGTGGCGTCAACTCCGTTACTTCCTCTGTCTTTACCGGCACGGCAAATACTACCATAGAAAAAAGTGCCAACACTCCGCACAAAACATAATTCCACACCCTTGCCCTGCGGTAGCTCATGATCATAATAATACGTTCTTTCACCGCATTCTGGGCAAATCCACTATATATCGGTTTCGCCACAGGACGTCCCTGCGCCAGACTGATCAGTACACCTGCATAATCCTCCCGGCTGTCCTCTCCCACCTGGCGGATCACCTTTTCGTCACATGCCAGCTCCAGGTCCTGATTATAGCACACGTACATCAACCATGCAAAAGGATTAAACCAATGGAGACACACTGCCAGTATAACAAGACATTTATTCAGATTGTCATGTCTATCAATATGTACCTTCTCATGAATCAGAATAAATTTGAGCTGTTCTCTCGTCAGTTCCATATAATACTTGGGCAGAAGAACCTTCTGCTGAAAGATCCCATAAGTTACCGGGGAAGCGATCCGGTCGGAAACATAGACACGGATCCCCATAAAAGTAAACATCTCTTCATCAATATCCGGGACTTTCTGGATCGGCAGAGCCTCTCTGAGAATTCTTCCCCACCTCACATAGCGCACCACAAAAAAAGTGACTGACATCACTACTCCCGCCGCCCAAATCAGAAAATACTGTCCCGTCGGGACGCTGCGGATCCATCCATTCACTCGATCCAGGATCTCGGGACACTCCACCGGCACTGTGACGCACAGAGGCAGAAGAAGTCTGACCAGCACGATCATCCACGCCAGGGAAAAAAATACCCGGTGAATTCTGCGCCCCAGCAGGAATCTTGCTGCCACCAGAAGGGAAATAAGAACCGTCGAAATCAAGCTGATATAAAATAGATTGTATTCTAAGATAATTTTCATACTGCCCCACCTGACTTACCAGAAACGTTTCTTCCGGTCTTACGTATCTACTTTAACTTGTCCACCATATCCTTCAAGCTCTTTACCTCTTCCTCCGACAGCTTGCTTCCATTAAGAAAAGCTGCAAAGAATTTTTCCCTGGAGCCATCGAACATCTTATCCACCAGTTCATTGGTCTCATAATCCTGAACCTGCTCTCTGGTGATCAAGGGAGTACAGGTAAAACGAGGCTCTGTCCTCTCGATCGCTCCCTTCGCAATGCATTTTTTGATCACCGTATAGGTGGTATTGCGGTTCCACCCGGTACTGTCTTTCAGTATTTTCACAATATCGCCTGCAATCATCGTCCCATGCTCCCAAAGGACCTCCATCACTTTCTTTTCTGAATCAAACAATTTATATTTTGAATTTCCCACGTAATCTCCCTCCTTCTATTAATGAACTTACATTAAAGGACTATCATAATAGTTGATCTTATGCTATCATAACAGTCCCATTTCGTCAAGATGTATTCAGTTTACTCTTCTATTTTTTCCTCAGTCCCCGCTTCTTCTACATCCTCCATGGTGCCGGCACTCTCTGCCGCACCGTCTTGGGACCAGTCACTTTTCTTGATCTCTGCCCTCCGCACCTTGCCACTGATGGTCTTAGGAAGCTCTTTGGCAAAATCCACGATCTTCGGCCATTTGTAGGAAGCTATATTGCTTTTAAGATACTTGACAATATCATTTTTCATATGTTCGTCCCCATCACTGCCGTCAGCGAGCACGATGGTGGCTTTGATCGCCTGCCCCCGCAGCCGGTCCGGCACGGAGGTCACAGCACACTCCAACACATAGGGAAGTTTCATGATCTCATTTTCGATCTCAAAAGGCCCAATGCGGTAACCAGCGGATTTAATCACATCATCCACCCGCCCCACATACCAGAGATATCCATCTTCGTCCATATATGCGGTATCTCCGGTGTGATAATAACCATCATACCATACCAGATCTGTCTTTTCCTCATCACCGTAATAGCCCTTGAACAGTCCATTGGGAATATTCTCAGAAGTCTTCACGACAATTTCTCCCTCTTCGCCAGGTTCCGCCATGGTTCCGTCGGGGCGCATGACAAAGATGTCATAAAGAGGACTTGGCTTGCCCATGGAACCTGGTCTCGGCGTCATCCCCCGGATATTGCCGATCAGCATCGTTGTCTCCGTCTGTCCGAAACCTTCCATAATGTCAAAACCAGTTTTTTCCTTAAACTTTTCAAATATTTTAGGATTCAGAGCCTCTCCGGCTGTAGTTACGTTCTGCAGCGAGGAAAGATCATAATTTTCCAGCTTCAGATGCACCATCACCCGGTAAACCGTGGGCGGTGCGCAAAAAGTAGTAATTCTGTATTTGCCAATCATCTGTAGAATCTCTTTAGCATCAAAATCATCAAAATCATAAGTGAAAACAGGTGCCTCACAAATCCATTGTCCATAAATCTTTCCCCAGAGCGCCTTTCCCCAACCAGTATCCGATATGGCAAAATGAATGCCGTCAGGATCCACCTGATGCCAGTACTTCGCTGTGATGTAGTGTCCCAGAGGGTATTTATAATTGTGAGCAGTTATCTTTGGATAGGAAGTCGTTCCTGAGGTAAAGAACATTAACATCGTATCGTCGCCGCCCGGTGCTTCATCTGGTCTGGCAAAATTTGCGGAAAAGAAACGAATATCTTTATTAAAGCAATGCCAGGATTCTCTGGCGCCACCCACCATAATCTTCGTCTTCAGCCGGGAATTGCCCCATGCCGCCTTATCCACTTCCCTGGAAACATCGCCGTCGGCGGTACAGACCACAGCGTCCACTTCCCCTACCTTAAAACGATATTCAAAATCTTTTTTGGTGAGAAGATTGGTGGCAGGAATCGCCACCGCCCCAATCTTGTGCAGGGCCAGCAGGGAAAACCAGAACTGAAAGTGGCGTTTGAGCACAAGCATGACCTTATCGCCTTTCTTAATCCCCAGATAGCTGAAATAATTCGCCGCCTTATTGGAATACTTCGCCATATCACGGAAAGTAAAATGACGTTCGCGACCCTCTCTTGATACATGAAGCATAGCAAGTTTATCGGGACATTTTTTTGCCATAACATCTACTACATCATAGGCAAAGTTAAAATTTTCATCATTTTTATAAGAGATGGATTCTAAAATCCCGTCTTCGTCCAGTGTAGTCTGAATATAACGATCTTCAATACCCACCAGCCCAAATTTTTTACCTTCTACACATCCCATAACATTTACTTCCTTTCCTTGTAATCACATTTACTTCATGTAGTTTTTAAAACTACATATATCATATACTACAGATTCTCCTGTGTCAAGAATTATTTTACCCGGACTGGCGCTGTCTTCTGGCACAATGGTTTTAACAAAAAGAAAGGCAGTGGTCCACTAAAACCACTGCCTTCACTAAAGGACGTTTATTACATCTGGTATGTTACTGACACGATCGTCACTTGACCGTTCAAAACACCATCATAAATTCGTACCGTAGAAAGGGCTCTGTCTGGGTCCTTATTCTCCAGCACAATCTCACCATCTCCATAAATTCTGAGTGCATCATCCCAATGATCTTCGCCTTCTATCCAGGATACCTGTTTCTCATCGTCATAATGGAACACGTAACCACAGCCTTTTTCGCTTTCTGGTGGATTCAAAGTTGCATCTTTATACTTTATGATCACTTTTGTAAACTTACCAACCATTTCTCTCGGAACGACAAAACCGAATTCACCTGCCTGCCAATCCTGTTCTCCCTGTTGTTTGGTATATGTCAGCGTACCATCGTCATTGTACTTTATATCCGCATTCTGACACCAGAAATTCGCAGCGTCCTGTATATTGTATTTTTCCATTACATAGACCGTGAACTGCACCGTATCTGTCGCTGTTTTATCACCCTGTTTAACGGTTACTGTCCCTGTAACAGTCACCTCTCCAGCCTTTACAGCTTTGAGCACATCACCCGACTCGGTCTCAGCCACAACTATTGCATCGCCAGACACCGCCCAGTCAATGCTTTCAATTGTACCGGTATCTACCGTTACTTTCAGCGCAAACTCATCGCCAACTGTCATCTCTGTCGGTGCGCTTTCAACGGAGGCATTTACAACCAGAGCATCGCTGTCCGCCACCTTAAGGAGCGCACTTTCTACTGTCACAGTAAAGTCTGTGTTTTCTACTTTCACTTTTACTTCTGCAATAACCTTGGTCTCACCTTTTGCCACTCCGGTGATCTCTGCCTTTTTAGCATCGGCACTGTCCTTCTGAACTGTAGCAGTCTTCTCGTCCGCGGTCTTCCAGACCACATCTGTCACGGTCCCTTTGTTTACTGACACTTCTGCTGTCGTTGTTTTTCCTGCATTGATATTTTCTTTCTCAAGTGTAATCTCTGCCTTTGGAGCTTTTGGCGTCACTGTCGGTGCAGCTGTCGGCGTCGCGGTTGGCTTTTTTGTCACTTTGGGCGTAGACGATGGCGTCGCCGTTGGAACAGGTGTCGCTGAAGTCTGTGCTTCCCCTGTCGGCACTGGTGTCGCTGAAGCCTGGGTGTCTGCTGTCTGTGCCGGTGGTACCACTGGTGTCTGTACCGATGGTGTTACCTTTGGTGCTACAGGTACCTTTTTCTTAACAGTAACTTTAACAGTCCCAAGTTTCTTCGTCTTCTTCTTGCCCTTCTGCTTCCAGGTATCTTTTACCGTGATGGTAGTCTTTCCGGCTTTTACTCCGGTGATCACACCCTTCTTGGATACTTTAGCAATCTTTTTCTTCTTGGATGTAAAGGTGTATTTATGTTTTGCCTTTTTACCCGTAATGGAAATCTTCTTTTTCCCTTTGACGAAAATGGAAACTTTTTTCGTTTTAAGTTTCGTCTTTTTGGCAGCTTCACTCGTCGTCCCTGTTGCAAATGTTGTCAAAACAAGTGCACCGGCCAGCACTGCCGCCACGGCTTTTCTTATCCTCATTAGCCTAAACCCTCCTTAATAAATATTGTTTTATGAATATACTCCATTATGTACCAATTTCCGCTAATTGTCAATATTTATTTGTATCATTTAAAGTCCTGCTTATATAAAACAGGTAATTTGTACCATATTTAGACTATTTTTCGCTCTGCATACAGAGATCTTTTTTATTCTATTAAAAAATGAGCGCAACAATAACTGCGCTCATTTATTATGATCACTTACACATAGTGCTTATGCTTCTGGAAGAAAACCAGCCGGAATGTCTTTCTCATACTTATAGAATTTGATAGATTTCACAGTAAGAACTAATTCTTCTTTCTGATCTCCTTTGGCAAACTGTACTCCTCCAACATTGGTGTAATCTGCTACACCGCCACCCTGAACTTCAGCAGTATTCAAATTCTCCGGTGAAAGCTGAAGTGCCCAAGGGAATGTCTGGCCATACTTGATCTGCGTAACAGAATATGGATTGCTGTATTCTGTCTCTTTCTTTTCTTTGTCATGAATCTCCATCGTAGCGATGCATCCCTCAGCATCAACCACGCACCAGTATCCTGTCAGATCCATACCGTCAAAGTTAAACTTTGCAGATGCCCAGTCACTTGCATCCTCTGCCCAGGTAATCTTATAAGAACCATCTTCCTGTACTTCACCTGACACTCCTGAGAACCAGGAAGGTGTAGTAATACCTGTAGAGAGATCAACCTCAATGATCGGCTGAATGACTTCGAGATTTACTGTTGCAGTATTCGTAGCAGTCTCATCCCCCTGCTTCACTGTTACAGTAACTGTAACAACTGCCTTACCTCTCACAGCACCTGTAAGAGTAGCTTTTGTGATATCTACAGGATCCGTCTCAACAGTGGCAATATCACCTTCCACCGTCCACACAACACTTTCGATCATGCTGGTCTCTACATCTACTTTTACTGCCAGATCTACGGTCTCGCCTATATTTACTTCTATAGATTCTGTCTCAATGTCCGGGTTTACTACAACTGCAGCAACTTTTATGCTGCTCTCTGCTTTTACAGTAAATTCTTTTCCGTCTACTGACACTTTCACCTCAGCAGTGATCTTTGTCTCTCCTGAAGCTTTCGCCGTGATTACAGCTTTTTTAACATCCTTGGCATCCTTCTCTGCAGCCGCAACATCTGCTTTTTCCACAGACCAGGTAACCTCTTTCACATCACCTGCACTTACAGCTACCATAGCTGTAGTTGTGTCTCCCGGCTTGATCTGATTCTTCTCAAGACTCATCTCAACATCCGGTGTCGGGATTGGTTTCTCTGTCGGCTTGTTGGTCGGCTTGTTGGTCGGCTTATTCGTCGGCTTGTTGGTCGGCGTATTCGTCGGTGCCGGTGTAGATGATCCACCGTCTGGTGTCTGAACCGGTGGTGCCTGCGTTACAATTGGTGTCTGAACCGGCGGTGCCTGTGTTACATTAGGTGTAACCTTTGGTGTTACAGGTGTTTTTTTCTTAACAGTAACCGTGACCGTTCCCAGTTTCTTCGTTTTCTTCTTGCCTTTCTGTTTCCAGGTATCTTTTACTGTGATGGTAGTCTTTCCGGCTTTTACTCCAGTAATCACACCCTTCTTGGATACTTTGGCAATCTTTTTCTTCTTGGATGTAAAGGTATATTTATGTTTTGCCTTTTTACCCGTAATGGAAATCTTCTTTTTCCCCTTGACGAAGATGGAAACTTTTTTCGTCTTTAATTTCGTCTTTTTGGCAGCTTCACTCGTAGTCCCTGTTGCCATTGTTGTCAAAACAAGAGCACCGGCCAGCACTACTGCCATGGCTTTTCTTATCCTCATTCGCCTGAATCCTCCTTATAAATATTGTTTTAGGAACATACCCCATTATGGACTAATCTTCGTCAATTGTCAATATTTTTTTATATCATTTAAAATCCAACATTTACAAGGCAGGTAATTTACACCAGATGTAAAATATGTAGAATATTCAGGGAGAGGGAGCCCTGCAGTCACTTTTGCAACTTCTCCTGATAGGTCCGTAAACGAGCAAATCGCCTAAAACCAGGGGGGACCGATGCAATAAAAAACAGGCGCAGCAGTTGCTGCGCCTAGTTTTTCATAACACTTATAAAAAGTGATCATCATGCTTTCGGAATATCTTCCTCATACTTATAGAACTTGATTGATTTTACAGTAAGGGAGAATTCTTCTGTCTCTGTTCCTTTGTAGATATTTACTCCACCAACATTCGTGTAATCAGCCTTGGTTCCATCTTGGGCAGTAACATCCGCATTCAACGCTGCATCATCCAGCTTTACCGTATATGGGAAAGTTACCCCATATGCTGGTTTAGTAACTGAGAGTGGATTTCCGTAGCTAGGCTCTTTTTTCTCGGCATCTTGAATATCTACGTTAGCATAGTGCCCTTCTGCATCAATTACACACCAGTAATTTGTCAGATCCATACCTTCAAAGCCAAATTTAACAAACCTATAATTTGCTGCATCAGATCCCCAGGTTATTTTTACAGAACCATCGCCCTGTATCTCATAGGTCGGATCTTGACCCCAGCCAGAGATAGCAATATTCTTAGTATTAGCAATATCAATCTCAATGATATCCGTCGGATCTTTAATTACGTTAATCGTCACCTTCGCTGTATCCGTCGCTGTCTTGCCATCTTTCTTAACTGTTACAGTAGCAGAGACAGTTACTTCACCAACTTTGACAGTCTTAAGTACAGCCTTTACCTTTTCTACAGAATCTGTCTCAATGGTTGCTGCATCGCCTTCAACCTTCCATACGACATTCTCGATTGTGCCAGTATCTACAGTCACTTTCAATTCAGCAGTTTCTCCAACGATCACCTCGGTTGGAGCACTCTCGATGGAAGCATTTACAACCAGGGCTCCCTCTTCTGCAACCTTAAGATCTTTTTCTGTTGTAACAGTAAAGTCTTTTCCTTCTACATTCACTTTTACCTCAGCAGTGACTTTCGTCTCGCCTGCCTTCACGCCTGTGATCGTTGCTTTCTTAGGATCCTGAGCATCTTTCTCTACAGTAGCAATAGTCTCATCTTCTACAGACCAGGTTACCTCTTTGATCTGACCTGCACTTGCAGAAACTTCTGCAGTTGTCTTGCTGCCTGCTGTGATCGTATGCTTTTCAAGGTCCATATTAACCGTCGGCTCCTCTGGATCCGGCTTCGTTGAACCGCCTTCACCCAACGGATAGGAAATCTCGATAGAGGTGATAAGAAGATCATCAATATTTGTTCCATAAACTGGTCCCTTGATCAGCAGACAAGTTACATCATCTGACTCGGATAACAGCTGGAATGTGTAATCAAACTCACCTGGAGCCTGGAAACCTTCTTCATTCTTAGCTTCCCACTGATCAGAAAGAGTGGTCTTATTAGCCATATCGTTGACCAACCAGCTTCTGAATCCCTGCTCACCATTCATCTTTCCCTTGATCTTTACCCAGATGGCATGACCATTCTTAACTGTATATCCCAAAGGAATACAAAACTGCTCTACATCCTTTACAGAGATAGAACCTGTCTCAGGATCATATGTTACACCATCCACTTTTTCTACTTCTGCCATATTAGCTGGCGCATATGTAGTTGCCACCTGATCCTCACGTTTCGGAGGAGTCGGTGTCGGTACTGGTGTCGGTGGCTGTGTTTTCGGCGGTTTTGATGTTTTTGCCGGAGGTGCTGTTGGTGTCTGGGTAGCATCACCTGGTGGTGTAACACCACCGCCATTTGGATCCTGTGTAGTCGGCGGTGCAGGTGGCTGAGGTACTGGTGTCTGAGGTGCCGGCACCTGCGGTGTAACCTTTGGTATTACAGTTTTCTTCTTCTTAACAGTTACCTTGATCGTACCAAGTTTCTTGGTTTTCTTCTTGCCCTTCTGTTTCCAGGTGTCTTTTACCGTGATGGTAGTCTTTCCGGCTTTTACTCCGGTGATCACACCCTTCTTGGATACTTTGGCAATTTTTTTCTTTTTGGATGTAAAGGTGTATTTGTGCTTTGCCTTTTTACCCGTAATGGAAATTTTCTTTTTCCCTTTGACGTAGATAGAGACTTTTTTCGTCTTCAGCTTCGTCTTTTTGGCAGCTTCACTCGTAGTGCCTGTAGCAAATGTCGTTAAAACAAGGGCACCCGCCAGCGCAACCGCCATGGCCTTTCTTAATTTCATTAGCCTAATCCCTCCTTTATGTATTGTTTTAGGAATATAATCATTATGAACCAATCTTCAACAAAAGTCAATAAATTTTTGTATCATTTGAAATCCAACATTTACAAAACAAGGAAAATACATCTCCATAAACAAGGGCTCAATTCCATAATAAAAGGAGCCGCTGCTCCAGTAGATTTTTATCTACTTTTGCAACAGCCCCTTCTCTGCTTATTGATTTTAAAATCTGCATACAAGTTCTCTGAATATGTTTTATACTGTCTTATTAGATATACTCAACTGCAAATTTTGTGAAGGTAAGATCTGTCACCTGGGTAACAGGTCCACTCCAGCCAGGCATTCTGATTACTAAATTAACACACTCCATAGAAGCTTCCAGTTCTGCAGTAACTGAAAAATCATTTCCTGGATTAAAGTCTGGTTTGCCACTATTGAGCTCATAATTCACAGTGCTTCCTGATTGAACTTTATTTCCACCGACAGTTTCTGGGTCTGGCGCCGTCCACATACGGAAACCTCCTGTATTTTCCCCGAAGTGACCTTCCATAATAACTTTTATTTTTTCACCCTTTTTCAAAGGATATGGAAGAGCACAAACTACAGCACCAGGTTCATTCATAATCAGGACACTGCCATCTGGATTTTTCGTTACTGAACCTCCGTCAACTGCCTCACCTTTTGACAGGTCAACATCGATCTGTGTACCTTTATAATTTAATCTTACTTCCATCTTGACAGATTCTTCTATGATTACGTTATCACCCTTTTTGATCTTTGCAGTAATCTCAACCTCGCCGGCTGCGATTCCTGTCACGATACCGTTTCTCTGATCTTCAGGATCAGCTTCTACAGTCGCTTTTGTTTTATCGCTGGTCACCCATTCGATAGAAGTAAAATCATTTTCATCAATCTCAGCCTGTACTGTCGCTGTCTTGTTTGTTTCTACTGCTCCAGGTGCATGCATCGAGAGTGCTACCTCATCCGTCGGTGTAACGAGAATCTTTTCAATGGTAACAACTACACTGTCATCATCATTGGCTCCTCCTGTGAAAACAGCCGCCACACCCTTAACTGTAGCATAATTACTCGTAAAATGTGTCGCATTTCGTACCATTTCTGCCGTACCAGCAGCTGCACCTCCCGCACTCTTCATCTCAAGTACGCCAACTTCCTGAACATTAAATGCGCCATTACTTTCTTCTAACGTTCTCGGGGAAAGCTTTATACTTACCTTATCATCAGCATTACCTGACTTTACAGAGAATAAAACTTCTACAAGATCCGTTTTCTTAATTACAATCTCCTTGTCAAGTGTAACAGCACCCCAGTCCTTTTTGGTACAGGAAATCTCTTTGCCGATGTTATAAGTGATCGGGGTTACGTGGATGGTAACTTCTTTCGTATCTGTCGCTGTTTTGTCACCCTTTTTCGCCGTTACAGTAACCGAAATCGTTACATCCCCTACTTTATTAGCATTCACAATAACAGAGCCGGCTTCCACTGACGAGGTATCGATCGATGCCGCATCCCCTTTGGTTATCTCCCACAGGATGTTTTCAATGATAACGCCCTCTTCTTCTCCTACATCAACCTTTACTGACATCTCAGCAGATCTTGTAATCTCCAGCTCAGTCGGTGCAGATTCAATCGTTGCATTGATCACCAGGGCATCCTTCGCAGCAACATGTATCGTCCCCTCTGCTTTCACGGTAAAGTCTTTGTCCTCTACCTTCACTTTCACTTCTGCAGTGATCTTTGTCTCGCCTTCTGCCACGCCGGTAATAACTGCTTTTTTAGCATCCGCACTGTCCTTTTGAACGGCAGCAACAGAGGTATTGCCCACTGTCCATGTTACATCCGTAACGGTACCAGCACTTACCTTTATCTCAGCAGTAGTGCTCTCTTCTGCTCTAATATTGGATCCGGCAATTTTCATCTCAGCCGTTGGTGCCTCGATCTCCGGTGTGGATGTCGGTTTATCTGGCTTTCCGGAAGGTGTTGGTGTCGGTTTATCCGGTTTTCCGGAAGGTGTCGGTGTCGGATCGTCCGGCTTTCCAGAAGGTGTTGGTGTCGGATCTCCACTGTTATCTGGTGTCACAACAGGAGGCTGTGACCCACCGCCATCTGGAGCCTGGGTAGCCGGTACTGGTGTCTGAGGTGCCGGCGCCTGAGATGTAGCCTTTGGTGTAGTGACAGGTGTTTTCTTCTTCTTAACAGTTACGTTAATCGTACCAAGTTTCTTTGTTTTTTTCTTGCCCTTCTGTTTCCAGGTGTCCTTTACCGTGATGGTAGTCTTTCCGGCTTTCACTCCGGTGATCACGCCCTTCGTGGATACTTTGGCAATCTTTTTCTTTTTGGATGTAAAGGTGTATTTGTGCTTTGCCTTTTTACCCGTGATGGAAATTTTCTTCTTTCCTTTGACGAAGATAGAAACTTT